>CANLPK010000049.1 GCA_947492885.1 Bacteroidota bacterium | reverse complement strand
GAGCTACGGCATGAGGTACTACTCGCACGCCCAATTGTTCGTAATTCTTTTTTAATGCCATCTTATCATAAAATTCGTATGGGCCCACTTCTATTGTTTGCATCTTTTGTATCGGAAAATACATCAATACCGCTTTTTTTATCCAATCGTTTACTATCCAACCACCAACAGCGGGTGTGGCAACTCTTAATCTTCCTTTATCAAGGTGTTCAATTACTTCACGAATTGTTTCTTGGGTGGCTGCAACTTGCAATAGCGATTTATCAAGCCAGGCGGCTTCAATTATTTTTTTAAGATCTTCCATATGGGCCGCAATTTAATGAGAAAAAAGTTCATAGCACAAGCAGCCAACAAACAAATAAATGGAATGGTGGGAAAGTGAAATCGTGAATCGCCAAAAAAAAGAATGCCAACAATAAAAAAGGATAAAACACTCTGAAATATCAGGGAAGGAATTATCAACTTCTTGAATAGAAACAAACCCAATGAAACAAGGCAAAAGCCGAGTATAATTAAATATTGCACCTGACTCAAACGCTTCCATTCTTCCCAATAAAAATTAGTAATCGAGCGCTGGTTCCAATTGATCCCATCGGTTTCGTAACGATATTGTGCCTTGATTTTTTTTAATATTAATTTTAAGTGTTCTTTGTTAGGATGACTTAAAAAGTGCTTCCCAAGCTTTTCATACTGAGGTTCCAAATCAATTAAAGTATCAATTCCTTGAATCAATATGGGATTTTCATAAGTTCCTGTCGCACCTAAATGATTACCTATAAATAAATTCTCAAAAAGATTGGTCGACAAGGCGAATTTCCCAACTTGACTCTGATTTCTCAACATCCATAAAAATGGCAAAATAAGACTACAAAAAATCACAATAATTTGAGAACGATAATTTTTAAACTTGTATGAATTAGCTGCCCAAAACAAGACGAAGAATATCAAAACCTGAGGTTTAATAAGGATACTGTACCCTATAAATATACTTCCTAGAAAAAGCACCATTAAAGAAAACTTAGACGTTAAGACTCTTTGATACATGTAAATGCCACCCATCATACAAAAAACAAAAAGCGTTTCTGAAAGCATCAAATTGGTGTAAGCTATTACATTGACATACGTTGCCAAAAGCAATGATGCAATAATTCCCACTCTATTGGGCAGATGTAGCTGCCTTGAAATTAGCCATAACAAAAGCACTGTAAAAGTTCCAAGTAATGCCTGAACAACATAAAAGATAAACAAGCTCTTTCCTGATAAAAAATAAATTATCGAAATAAATATAGGATATCCCGGAAGGCTTTGTGCTGTGGGAAGTTGATTGATGGCAAATTGATGTTCTTCGATAAGTGTATTTGCCAACTGTTCGAAACGAAGTGCATCATTTACTGGAAAAGCATTGAATTGAATTAACCATATTACTCTTAATACCAAGGCAAGTATTAATAAAGCAGGAAGCACCAATTGCTTGAAAGAAATATTTCGCTGAAGAATATACATGGTATCCATGCAAACTTACACTTAATGAATAAAAAAACGGAGTGCAATTGTTTTGCACTCCGTTACCCATTTTACAAACCTACTACTGGTTTATTTTTCGGATGTCGTATTTCATAACTGAATACCAATTTTCGAGTATCCTTCACACCCAGCTTCACATTCCAGGTAAGCTTACCCGTCACCTCATCCAATTCGGCTCCATCATCTTTCAAGAGCTTCACCTTGATATCACTAGTGCCCTGAACCACTGGAATCTGATCTTCTAGAACAATTTCTATTGGGATATTCTTCGTATTTCTCACCACAATTTCTATGGTTCGTGTTTCAATTTTCTCATCATCAATAATTTTCTCTTTGTAATTCTCTTTTATTTTCTTACGAGTAATAGCAATGGTTTTATCTCTTCCTAAATTAATATCCATGGTATCGCTGGTGGTTGATGCATTCAAATACATTTCGCCTACATAGGCACCATCGAAGGTAATTCGGGCTGCACCTGGTATGATATTCATATCCTCCCATCCTGTAACCCGAGCCAATAAAAATGCATCGGTACAAATTTTAGGAACACTGGCAAACTGCAATAACATCGGCAGTTCTCGTTGATTGATAAGAACCTTATGAGTTTTACCATCAGCAGCAATATTATAATTGAGTTTTATCTCATACTCTGTTCGTATGATGTTTTGTGTTACTGCAACATACTTCTCCAAATTATTTGCATCATCCATATCCTCTTTCTTTAAATCTAAAGTTTTATACTTGGTTTCAGCTTCTACTGGAACTCTGGCATTCGATTGCTCATAAACTCTTTTTTTATCATATGCCAAATAGCCGAGGTACCAAGGGTTTAATGCAGGCTTTACATTGCTCTCACCAGGGTTGGAAGTACTCAGTGTTAAGTTCACTGAGTTCCAATCCAATCCTGTGTTTTGGGTTACATTGGCGAAGTATTTCAATTGAAAATTATTGGTAGTTGAGCTGGCTTGTAAATCATAGATGGGCGTCCAATTGGCATATGGAACAAAATAATTAAAACTCAGTTGTGTTGCCATTGGGGTTTCTGCGAAAATTGTAACCACCACCTGGTGTATCGGTTGGGCTGCACTATTATTGCTTTGGTCTTGGCCACTTTGCAATAGCAATAAGGAATTATGACGTTCATCCAGTTTGTTTTTAACTTTACTAAATTTGCTTTTAGTGCGATCCAGCTTAAGCTCTTCTTCATAAATAGCATTTAACTTTTCTTTCAAAAATTGCATTCCTTCTTTTAATAATGGAATGGAATCGCGAATAGGATCACCTTTGATAATTCGATTATTGAGCAGCATATTCTTTTCGGTTGCCAACACATATTTCTTGTTGTCAATATCTTTCATTAGGTACCCAAGCTCTTCCAATGAATCCAGTACATTTTGAATTTCCTTATCATATTGTTTGGTAACAATCACTTTCTCTTTGTATTTCAAAAGATGTTTTACTTCCATCACAGCACCTCCTTTGCTACTTGCCTGTAAGGAAGCCTCTGTGATATAGGGTGAAATATTTTCAAAAATGAGTTCATTATTACCGGGCAATAAATTAATGGATTCACTATAATACAAATGCGCTCCTGATAAGTAAACAGTCGCTCTTTGTAGCTTCGGGTTCATTGTTCTTGATGTTTGTGCATTGGCTTGTAAGCTGATGGCAATGGCGAGATAAATAAGCAGGTATTTCATGATGATTTCGATTTATGATTTTCACTCTTGATGTTATTGTTTGAAAAATTCCATAAACTCCTCACACTTTTTTTTCATCTTTGCTGAGCATGCGTTATAATTCTTCCCAACAATCCGACGAGGAACTGGTACTTTATTACCGGAATTCCCTTGATAAGCTTGCGGTTGGGGAATTATTCAAACGTCATGCATTAATGTGCTTTGCCGTTTGTAATAAATATTTAAAAGATGAGGAAGCAGCGAAAGATGCTTCCATGCAAGTATTTGAAAAGCTATTCCACGACCTGCAGAAACATGAGATTCAGAATTTCAAGAGCTGGTTACATAGCGTTTGTCGCAATCATAGCCTTATGCAGCTTCGCAAACCAGAGTTACAGCTTCGAACCGTTATTAATGATGAAGAAAATGAATTTTCATTTATGGAATCTCATACTTCGAAGCATCAAGAAGAAAATGCAGGTGAGGTTGAACAACGCCTTCAATTGTTGGAAGAAGCAATAAAGGATTTGAACGACAAACAACAAACCTGTATTCGCTTATTTTATTTAGAACAGAAAAGTTATGATGAGGTAAGTGAACTCACTGGCTTTAGTGCTTTAGAAGTGAAGAGCTTTATACAGAATGGGAAACGAAATTTAAAAATAATATTAAGTAAAAAGGGCATCGCCACATGGATTGCCCTCGGAACATGGATACTTCAATATGCATAACCAACCCGAAATGGGAACGCTATAGTGCTAAAACACTAAGAGAGAAAGAACTTCACAGCCTCGAAAGGCATGTGGTAGGGTGTGAAATATGCTCGGATATCAAAGAAGGAATTGATGCCATGAAAAATGCTGCGACGCTTTCACAAAGGGTGAATCAAATACATGAAGCGGTTGATCGTTCTCTGGCACCTTCAAAAAATAAGATGGTTTTCTGGTACTGGAGTGCCGCGGCAGTATTGCTCATTTCCTTAGGAATTAGCTGGTTCTTACTTGGCAAGCAAGACATTGTTGCTACCAATGATACAGAGAAAACAATTTCAGATCAAACCCAAATTGCTAAACCTGAAAATTCCGATATTGAAAAAACGAAAACAGAGTCACAGTTAAATTCGTCAACAGATACTACCCGAGTTTTAGCCGAAAGAAACAATGAAATACAGAGTGCTAATTCGGGTGCCACCGCTGCTCCTCCTTCAAAGGCAGAGGATGTTGAAGTGGAAAGTTCCAAGCCTGCAGTAGCAGCCACAGAGGATATGAGTTCGAATGACGATGCAAAGGATGCTGAGTACAAAACCAAGAATTTAAGCACAAAAACGCCGCCTGTCATGATTCCTGCCGATAAAGAGGTTGACATGAGAAACACCCAAGCACTCGATTCGGTTCGCAGGGAGGAGATGTTGGCCAAGGCTACCAGTAAGGAAGAAGAAAGTGAATCAAGAAAAGAAAAGTATGTGGTAGTTACCACTGCTGAATCAGTAAAACGAAAAGCAGTGAAGAAAAACACAGCGCCTAGAGAAACTTATCCTGCCGCAAATAATCGCACCGACAATGCCAATAGCAATGTAAGTGAACGCTATAAAAATTTACCCGACTCTACCGAATACCGCATTGCGCAAATCAATTTCGATTCAGCTCAATACGATAAATGCATTGCAAATCTGGCAGATATCAGTATCAACCCGAATTCGGAATATTATGAACAAGGACTTCTTTTAAAAGCCAAGGCACTCTTGAAACAAAACAAGAAGGAGCAAGCCAAGGTGGCACTCAAAACCATAATTTCTCTGCATAAAAGCAAAGAAAAGGAAGCTCAGGAATTACTGAACACCCTAAAATAAGTTAGAAACAATTATCGCAGTGTACCTCCTCGAGTAAATGGCATCAGGTCGATGCTTGCAAAATCCTGATTCAGGAATTTATAATATCCAACAATGCCAATCATGGCAGCATTATCGGTACAGTATTCAAACTTAGGAATATGCGTGGTATAACCTTGCTCCGATAATTGCCCCAAAGCCTTGCGCAAACCGCTATTGGCCGATACCCCACCTGCAATGGCTAATTCTTTAATACCATATTCTTCGGAAGCCATTCGAAACACTTTTAGTAAATATTGAATTAAATGCTGCTGATAAGATGCACTAATATCATGAAGTTCATCTTCCAGAAAATTAGGATTGGCTTGCTTACCCTTTTGAACGAAATTCAGGAATGCTGTTTTAACACCACTAAAAGTATAATTCAACCCATTTCGGGAAGGCGTAGGAAATGAATACTTGCTGGGATCGCCCATTTGTGCATATTTATCTACCAACGGGCCACCAGGATAAGGCAAATTCATCACCTTCGCTGCCTTATCAAAAGCTTCTCCTACGGCGTCATCAATGGAATGCCCAATGACTTCCATCTCCAAAAAATCTTTCACCAAAACTATTTGCGTATGCCCTCCCGAAACCGTGAGGCAAAGAAATGGGAACTTAGGCTTATTATCGATATAATGCGCTGCCACATGGGCTTGCATATGATTTACCTGAAGTAATGGAATATCTAAAGATAGGCTCAACGATTTAGCGAATGAGATGCCTACAAGCAAGCTACCCATGAGTCCGGGGCCATTGGTATAAGCAATGGCCGAAAGCTGACTTTTAGAGATACCCGCTTGTTTAATGGCTACATCAACTACGGCAACAATATTCTGTTGATGGGCTCTAGAGGCTAACTCTGGAACCACACCTCCATACAATTCATGTATTTTCTGACTGGCCACAATATTGCTCAGTACCCTATCGTTACACAGAATAGCGGCAGAAGTATCGTCGCAACTCGACTCAATAGATAGTGTAAAAATTTCGTTACTTTGTGGCATCATATTCGTATAGCATCATAAATAATCTTAAAGACTGATTCTCCACCCAAAATGATAACGGTGGAAAGGGCAATGAAACGATTTTTTAAAATTCTCCTCTTAACCCTACTATTCCTTTTCGGACTGGCTTATATTCTCCTGCAAAGTAATCCGGTACAAAATTATATTATCAAAAGGGTTACCAGTTCGATGGAAAAGAAATCGGGTACAAAAGTAAGGATTGGTCATGTAGATATCGATTTTTTTCACGGTGTTCGTTTTGATGATGTTTTGATCTGCGATTTACATGAAGATACTGTGATTTATTCCAGGGTAGTAAAGCTGGATCTGAAGGATGTAAAACTGAATAGCAATCAAGTCTTAATTAACTTTGTTTTGTTGGAGAACGCCAATATCAAACTCAAGCGCCATGCCCAAGATAAACGCTGGGCCTATATGATGCTCTTGGATAATTTTAAATCGAAAAACACAAATAAGAAATCTAACTCACCCAATTGGGATATAGAAATTGCAGAAATAAAACTCGATGATTGCGCTTTCCAATACGAAGATGAACATGCCAATCATCGTGTTAACGAGTTTGATGAAGACCATATACAATTCACACATCTTAATGCCAAGATTGAAGAGATGAGCATTCTTGGTGACAGTACCCGTCTTCGAATCAAGCAGTTTAATGCCATTGAACAATGTGGCTTTGTAATCACTAATCTTCAGAGTTTGCTTAGTATCAATGCTCATGAAATGAACTTTAGTGAATTACATATCATTACTCCCTATAGTGATATCAAGAATCAGTTCATTATGCGATATGATAGTATTGATGACTTCGATGATTTCCTCAGTAAGGTTAGACTCGAAGCACATATCGATCAAAGCACCATTGGATTTGATGATTTGCATTTCTTCGCTTCAGAATTAGAAGGGATGCATCAAAAAATTATTTTGAGCGGTGTGGGTAAGGGGCCCGTCGACAACCTAAAATGCAAGAATATAACTGCTAAATTTGGCAATGAAAGTTATTTCAATGGAAATATGTCGTTCAAAGGTTTACCCGATGTATATGAAACCTTTTTCGATATATCAACAAAAGATGCACGACTTACCAAAGCCGATTTAGAATATTTAATTGGTCAGGAATTACCCCAGGAAGTATATCAGTTGGGCAGTATCAAATATCAAATGAAAGCCATCGGCTTCATGCGAGATTTTGTATTAGAAGGTGATTTTGCAACTGCTAGTGGCACTTTGAGAACCGACTTGAATTTAAAATTTCCTGAAGATAAAATTGAAAGTTATAGTGGTACTGCATCATTCAAGGATTTTAATCTTGGAAAACTAACTGGCAACAAAAATATAGAAGAAGTAAGTGGCAGGGTTAGTGTTGACGGAAGCGGGCTCACCTTGAAAACCATTAGCACAAAAATTGATGCCGATTTAGAGAGCATTTTATTTAATCAATACAATTACAAGAATATAACAGCGCACGGCACCATTGCCAATAAACTTTTTACTGGTAAGGCATTGGTTGCTGATGAAAATCTAAATCTTGATTTCGATGGAACAGTTGATTATAGCAAGGGAGAATCAATTTTTAATTTCAATGCAAAAATTAAGAATGCAAATTTGAAGGCGCTCAATTTGGATAGTGCTAACTCAATTCTGAATGCACAAGTTCAAATGAATCTTCATGGAAACAATATTGCCAATATTTATGGAAATGCAGTGATTCCTATGATTTCATATCAACGCGATGGTCGTAAGTATGAATTCAAAAAACTAGAACTCTCTTCCAAAATACTTTCCGGAAAACGTTCTATCGATATAACTTCCGATGTTATTGATGCATCGATTGATGGCAATTATAATTTTAATGACTTGGCTGATGCAATAACGAATGAGGCTGCTAATTTATATCCCGACTATTTCAAGCATATTGATAAGGTTTCTATTCAGGATTTTGTGTATCATTTTAATCTAAAAAAACCAGAAGAATTTATTTCCTTACTCGATCCTGATTTAAATTTAAAACCAACCATTATCGAAGGTTATTTTAATAATGGATTGCATTCCTACGCAGTACATATAAAGTCGCAACAAATTACCTATGGCGCCATAATCCTCGATAGTATTGTGCTCGATGCTACCCGCAAAGTACAGGAGCCTTTGCAAATTGGGCTGAGAACATTTGGCATTCATGAAGAAGGTATCGCTCCTTATATTACTCATGATAGCGTTTCTGTTACTTGTGATTATAATACAATGAAGTTGAAGGTTGATGCCTTTGATAAGAATACTGGCAATAAAGTAAACTTATTCTGTAGCATGGATTTCATGAAGGAAGGCATCGCACTAAAAATGATTAATAGTGGCGGGAAGTATCAATCCATTCCTTTCGAATTCACACATCTTGAACCCATCTTTTTAAGTGATGGAGGCGCTCGATTTATTAATTTAATGGTGAAGAGTCAGGATCAAGAAGTCGCTGTAAATGGGCGATTATCGAAGCACCCCGACGAACAAATTACACTTGGCATTCATAGTTTTCAGCTTAGCACCATAAATAATTTGGTGAAAAATATTGGTGTGAATCTTTATGGGGAAGTGAATGGAAACCTAAGTATTACCAACCCACTCAATAAACCCTACTTTTCTTCTGATAGTAGTGGAATCACAGTAAAAACCTTTAGGGTTGATAACGACACCTTTGGAAATCTGCGAATCAACTCTACCTATAGCAAAAGCGATAATTTGATTTTCTCCAAAGTTCAATTCACCGATGGTGATTTGCAAAACTTAGTGATGGAAGGCAAGGTATATGCAAACAGAAAAAGCAACTATTTAGATTTCGATATTGATATCGGTGAAACACCAACTCGCGTTTTGAATTTTGTTTTCAAAGGAATTGCAAGTCAATTGGAAGGCTCATTAACAGGTAAAGCCAAGCTGACAGGGAGTTTCGATAAGCCTGAATTCAATGGAAGCGCTTTCTTGAAAAATGGTGGATTCACCGTTGATTATCTAAGAACACATTACAAATTTGATAATGAAATACTCATTAAGAAAAATAGTTTTGAGTTTTATAATGCAAAACTGTATGATGAGAATAAACGCTTGGCACTCGCCAACGGAAAAGTAACCCATTCAAATTTTGATCATTGGGCCATCGATATCATCGTGGGGAACTTCTCAAATTATAAAATTCTGAATACAAGTGCCCGTGATAATGATTTGTTCTATGGTATTGGATATGCCACTGGTAATGTATCGATGAAAGGCGATATCGATAATATTAAAATGGTGATGAACCTAAAATCTAATAAGGGCACCATTATTAATATACCGCTTACCAATCCCGAATACAGTAGCAAATCGAGTTATATCACCTTCAAAGAAAAGAACCCAAAGGCAAGTAAAAGCTATCAGGTATTATTGAGCGGTTTGGAATTGGATATGAACCTCGATATCAACGAAGATGCCTATATTAAACTCATTTTCGACTCCCAATTAGGCGATATCATCGAAGGTACAGGAACTGGCAATATGCGAATGAATATCTCTCCAACAGGTGATTTCACCATGTTTGGTTATTATGAAATTGTGCATGGTAAATATCTCTTTACTAAATATGATATCTTTAATAAGCCTTTCATCGTAAAAAAAGGAGGGCGTATTACTTGGGATGGCGATCCGTATGCTGCAAAAGTAAATTTAGAAGCTGTTTATAATATTTCACAAGCCAATGCCAATAGCCTTCTGCCTGAACAAACGGGCTCTAGTGCAAGCGCTGTTACAACCATTCCAGTCGATTGTATTTTATATTTGAAAGGGCTCCTCTTCAAGCCCGATATTACCTTTAATATTGAGATCCCTAAATTACAGAACTTCAATAACCCAACATTGGAAAACACGGTAAAAACCTATATCACAAGCTGGCAACAAAATCCGGATGAACTCAACAAGCAAGTTTTTAGCTTACTTTTCTTTAAGAGGTTCTTCCCACTCGATAATGGAACCCAAGCCTTCACACCATCGGCTGGTGGTTATACCGCCTTGGGTGATTTACTTACGGCACAACTTACCAATTGGCTAGGGCAAGTATTTACCAATAACCCATTAGGAATCGACTACAATAAAACAGATACAAAAGGGGCTGGAATTTGGATTTTTAAATTGAGTAAGAAATTCTTCAATGATCGATTGGTACTTGAAGGCAATTATGTACTCGATGGGGAAGCAACCAGTAATGTAACTGGAAATATCTCGGCACAAGTTTTACTCGATAGAAGTGGGCAATTGCGATTTACAGTATTTAGTAAGAAAGCAAACAATACATTTACTTATAACCAAAATGTTTTAACCAGTGGTGCAGGCTTTTATTGGAGAACTGAGTTCAATACCTTCAAACGTCGTAAACGTGTTCCTACCCAACAAACCAATAATGCCCCCATTGAGTAGCTATGCAATTAATTTACAATGGAAATTTAATTGATGCCAATGAGCCTTACCTGCTTCATAAAAACCGAAGCTTCAGGTATGGTGATGGGATTTTTGAAAGTATGCTGATGTTTCATTCTGAAATTAGCTTGCTTCCTTTTCATATTCAGCGAATGCAATTGGGTGCGCAAGTGCTCGAATTAGAATTTCCGCAAGCTTTGTCACTAAATAATTTACTGATTCACTTAGCAAGATTGCAAGAAGCAAACCAACTAACCAATGCGCGAATTCGTATTTTTTTATTCCGTGAAGGAGATGGTTTTTATGCGCCACAAATCAATAAAGCAGGATATATTATTGAAACAGAATCCATCCCCAATAATCAATATGAATGGAACGAACATGGTCTTGCAATTGGAATTTACGACGAGATACAAAAGCCTGTCAATTTGCTGAGTAATATTAAAACTTGCAATGCTTTACTATATGTGAAAGCTGGATTGCTTAAAAGCAAGGCTGGTTTTGATGAATGTTTGATACTTAATACCCGCCAGAAAATTTGCGAGTCGATAAGCAGTAATATCTTCTGGATTAAAGACGGTATCATTTATACCCCATCAGCCCTAACAGGGTGTATTTTGGGTGTGATGCGATTGCATATACTCAACTATTTAAAAGCAAATCAAATGAAATTTGAAGAGTGTGAAGCAAATATTGAAGAAATATGGAATGCCGAAGAAGTATTTGTAAGTGGTGCAACAAAAGGAATTCATTGGGTGAAATCGCTTACTCAAGGTGCCCGACAAAAGCAGTTTATATCAGCTCAATCAAGCAAATTGTTTCAATCTCTATATAGTTAAAGCTATTTTCCTGAATATAATCAAATTATTATATCGATTCATTTGGTATTCAATACTCATTTTGTGCACTAATTTTTTTTGAAAATCAATTTTCTCTTACGTTATTTGTTTCTCATATATGCGTATAGCTTTAGCTCAGCTCGATTATCATATTGGTAATTTCGAGATGAATACCAAGAAAATCATTGATAAAATAACTTTAGCAAAAAGCAAAAAGTCGGATATCATTGTGTTCTCTGAACTCTCCATTTGCGGATATCCACCACGTGATTTCCTCGAGTTCAAAGATTTCATTGAAAGATGCACCCAAAGTATTGAAGAAATTGCAGCTCATTGTGAAGGTATTGCTGCGATTGTGGGAGGCCCATCTATAAATCCTAAAAGAGAAGGAAAAGATTTATATAATTCGGCCTATTTCCTTGCTGATAAAAGCATCAAAAAAACCATTCACAAAACCTTGCTTCCTACTTACGATGTTTTTGATGAGTATCGCTATTTCGAACCCAATACAGTATTCGAATGCATTGAATACAAGGATGAGAAAATTGCGCTCACCATCTGTGAAGATCTTTGGAATATCAATGAGAATCCATTGTACACCACCTGCCCGATGGATGAACTAATCAAGCAGGAGCCTACGATGATGATCAATATCGCAGCCTCTCCTTTCGATTACAAACATATTGAAGAACGTAAAAAAGCGCTGAGAGATAATGCAGAGAAATATCAGATTCCACTATTTTATGTAAATCATGTAGGTGCACAAACGGAACTTATCTTCGATGGTGGCAGCGTGGCTTTCAATGGAAAAGCTGAATTGGTAAATGAGTTGAAATATTTTGAAGAGGATTTTAAAGTTGTTGATACTGATGATTTTGAAGAACCTGTTCTTGATTTTGGCTTTAATAGTATTGAATTGATACATGATGCCCTGGTATTAGGGATCAGCGAATACTTCTCAAAACTTGGATTTAAGAAAGCAATTCTTGGAATGAGTGGCGGCATTGATAGTGCCATTGTGCTTGCTTTGGCTGTGGAAGCATTAGGAAAAGAGAATGTACGAAGTGTGATGTTACCAAGCAAATACAGCAGTGAAGGCAGCGTTAACGACTCCTTGCTAATGATTAAAAATACCGAATCGCCTTATGATATCATACCAATTGAAGATATTGTAAATAGCGTAGAAAGTACTTTAAAGCCACAGTTTGAAGGCACTACTCCCGATATCGCAGAGGAAAATATTCAAGCCCGTTCGCGTGGTTTGTTATTGATGGCAATAAGCAACAAATTTGGTTACATACTTTTAAATACAACAAATAAGAGTGAAGCCGCTGTGGGCTACGGAACACTCTATGGTGATATGTGCGGTGGACTTGCAGTATTGGGTGACGTCTACAAAACTCAGATTTATGAATTGGCGAAATATATCAATCGCAATGAAGAAATTATCCCTCTAAATATCATCCAAAAAGCGCCGAGTGCGGAATTGCGCCCTGGACAAAAAGACAGTGATTCGTTGCCCGATTACAGCATTTTGGATAAGGTATTATATGAATATATTGAGAACCGTCAAGGCCCCAACGAACTAGTAGCCATGGGCTTCGATAGTGCCTTAGTACAACGCATTTTAAAAATGGTGAATACCAACGAATATAAGCGTCATCAAACGCCACCAATTTTAAGGGTATCTCCAAAAGCATTTGGCAGCGGTCGTCGACTCCCTATCGTAGGGAAATATTTAAGCTGATAGCCCGCGTTTCCTGACTCTTATCATTTCTTAAACTGAATTCAATATCTACTTTCGCACTTAAGTTTTTCCAAGAGGAAAACATAACTTATTTATGAAAGAGAAAACCAACTGGATTCAGATTGTTTTTATCATTGGCGTCATCGGTATTATCGCTGGGGCCATCGACCCAATGGAAGGTTCCGTAGTCATTGCCATTGGAAGTGTATTTCTTGCATTAGCTTCCTATCTAAAAAATGATCGTCACAAAAAGCATTTCCTCATATTCTCAATTCTAATTTTAGTGGGCGTTTTCTTTTTGTTCTTCTGGTCGAATTTAGGCGGAATTGGAGGCACAAGTACTTATTCGGGATGGTGGGGGGTAACCATCATTACCTATCCTATAGGTTGGATAGCGACCATCGTTTTATTAATAAAACGAGCTATTCAAAATAAAAATCGAGCTGGAATTTCATAATCTTTTTTTAAAATTTCCATTTATTTGCTTTTTTTTGAAATAAAATATTTCAAATGCAAAAGGCAAATGCCATCGATGAATTTATTTCACAATTTCCTGCCAAGCATCAAAAGCTGATTCAATCTTTAAGGCCTTTGGTTTGTAATGAGCTCAAAAACCAGCTAACATTCAATTTAATGTGCTGAATAAGAAATCATAACGACGAAACAGTTGAGTAACAATATTGCAAGGTAAATTAATTCTAAAAACGCCAATCACTCAAATAAAAACCCATTTTCCATTTCTTTCTACTTCCATTTTAAATCATTAAATTCGTCATTTTAAGATTTAATCATGAAGCAAGTATTACACGCTATATTATTATTTTCAACGCTCTTTCTGTTCCATGGGGCTATTACTGCCCAAGTTTATAATGGAACCGGAGGGTCTATTACCAATGATAGCGTGCCCAATTTCTTTACACAATCGGTTAGCATGGGCAATAACTATATCGATACCAATTTTGGAGTCTATGGAGTCGTGGTAAATATCTCACACCCTAATGTATCCGATTTGAATATCTTCTTAGTTTCACCCAGCGGAATTACAGTGGAGCTTAGCACAAAAAATGGAGGTAGTGGTGACAATTACACCAATTGTATTTTTACAAATAATACTACCAATAAAATAGTGAATGCCAATGCGCCTTTCACTGGTAGCTTCCGACCTGAGGCTTCGCTCAGTGCGGTAAATAGTGGCCAGAATCCAAATGGCGTATGGAAGCTAATGATTTTCGATTCTAAGAAAAGTAGTGATGCCGGCAGTTTATTAGGATGGAGTTTAATTTTCTCAAGCAATCCTTCCAAGCCATTTCCTTTCATCAATTCAAACTTACCTATCATGTGGATGAATACCTTCAATCAAGGTATCCCCGATGCCTCGAGAGTGAATGCTCGCATGTGCATTATTAGCAATGATACTTCCTTAAATAAAATTGTCGATACCACAAGATTTTATACGCATAGAATCACTATTGAAACTAGAGGTTCATCATCACAATCATTTCCCAAAAAGCCCTATAGCTTTAGCACAGTCGATGGTACTGGATTGGATAGCAATACTTCCTTATTAGGAATGCCTCCCGAACACGATTGGATTCTTAATGCAACCTATAACGATAAATCGTTGATGCGCGATGTACTCACCTACGAACTTGCGAAACGAACAGGCCGATATGCAACACGCTATCGTTATTTCGAATTATTTATCAATGGCAAATATGAAGGCATTTATATTTTGATGGAGAAAATAAAGCGAGATGCAAACCGCGTAGACATTTCGAAATTAAAAATTGACGATACTTCAGGAGTAAATTTAACTGGTGGCTATATCATTAAAATTGATAAAACCACAGGCAATAATAATGGGGGTTGGCAAGATACATTTCCTACTTATCCTGGCTCGCCTAACCGTGTTTATTTTCAGTACGATTATCCCAATGGCCCTGATATGACAACACAACAATTAAATTATATAAAGAACTATGTTTACTTGTTTGAAAATGCATTGTACGGCTCACAAATAAGCGATACCAATGGTTACAGAAAATACGCCGACATGAATTCATTCATTGATTTTTCAATCATGAATGAAATTAGTAAGAATGTAGATGGTTATCGACTGAGTTCCTATTTTTATAAGAACAAAGACAACCACGGAGGTAAGCTTGTGATGGGGCCCATTTGGGACTTTAACCTCGCATGGAACAATGCCGATTATGGCAACAGCTCCGACCCCACCGGATGGGAAATTGATTTATCATCCACAGCGCCATTTTGGTGGAAACGCTTCAGACAAGACACTACTTATGTGCGAGCTTTCTATTGCCGATGGAATGAGCTACGACAAAAAACATTATCGTTTAATCAAATGAGTAATTTTTTAGATTCAACTTCAAATTATCTGAAAGATGCCGCAGTAAGAAATGAGCAACGATGGCCAGTATTGGGATTGTATGTATGGCCAAATCCTTCTCCTCTTAGTTATACTCGAGAAGATGAGGTAATGGCACTGAAAAACTGGATTTACAATCGTTTCTCTTGGATTGATGGCCAAATGGTAGGTGGCTGCACAACAGTCTCAGCTTGCAAACCAAGAGTTGGCGTTGCTGCTGATAAAACAACGACTTGCAAATTCCAACCTGTAAAACTATTCGCCGATGGTATTGGTACCATTTTTAATTGGTCGCCAGCTACCGGCCTAAATACTACTAGTGGTAGAAATGTAATTGCAACCCTTGATACAACAAGAACTTATAGGGTGGTGATGCAAACAACTAATGGTTGCACCGATACCAATTATATCACCATCAATGTATTGCCACTTCCAGCAAAAAGTGTTACAGGCAACACCTCAATTTGTAAAGGCTACAGCACTCAATTAACCGCCGCCTCAGGAGCAGTATTCTATCGTTGGACACCAACTGCAAGCTTAGATACTGGTTTTGGCATCACCGTAAAAGCAACTCCATCATTAACTACTACTTATAAAATGTTTGCAAGAAATGCATCGGGTTGCACCGATTCATCCTTCATCACCGTTGTTGTAAATCAGAATTCAGTGGTTAAAATTACCCCTTCTCAAGATAGTACATGCATTAATAAACCACTCATATTGGTGGCTTCAGGTGCGAGTACCTATAGATGGTTTCCAGCTCCTGGATTGAATGATAGCGTAGGTTCCACAGTAGTGGTAAATCCCCCCTCACCTACCTTGTATCGGGTGATAGGTACCAATGCTCAAGGATGCATCGACACTGCGGAATTCATGCTCAATTATTACTCCGCATCCCATCTGAAAATTCAGGCAACAGATACTCAATTATGTGTTGGTGAAACTACTCAATTAAGTGCTGGCGGTGGAACTAATTACTACTGGCTTCCTACCAATGGCTTTGCAGGATCGTCAACAAATAGTATTACGGTATCACCTTCCATTACCACGATATACCAATTGGCAGGAATCAATATTCATGGTTGTGCAGATACTACCTCGATTAAAATTGAAGTCAATAATTATCCAACAGTGAGTTTAACGGCACTCGATACTTCATTATGTGTAGGCGAACAAACAACCCTCACCGCTTCAGGTGGATTATTTTACAATTGGTTGCCCGCACCAGGCTTACTCGGAGGCTTTGCCACGGTAGCAAGTGTTAAACCTACCACCACTACCACCTATTATGTCATAGGCAACAATGCTGGAGGCTGCGCAGATACTACACAAATCACCATCAATGTTTACCCAATACCTGTTGCTAAAATATCAGGTTCAAATTATTTATGTAAAGGGCAAGGTACCACACTCACCGCCAGTGGAGGATTAAATTATGAATGGTACCCAGCCCTCGGATTAAATGCAACTAATACTGCTACAGTGACTGCATCGCCTGTAAACTCAACGGTGTATCATGTAATCGCCATCTCAAATAATCAATGTAGAGATACCGCAGCAATTTCAATTACAGTAAATGATCTTCCAACGGCATCAATTAGCCCATCATCACCAACTATAAATAAAGGCCAAACGGTAACCCTAACCGCTACTGGTGCACAAAATTACCAATGGACACCGAGTGTAGGATTGAATACTAGCAGCGGTAGTGTTGTCATTGCTTCACCCATCATAAATACAACCTATTCTGTTTTAGCAACCGATTCAAATACCTGCAGCGTTACAAAAACAGTGACCGTAAATGTTACTACGAATGGCATTAATACACAGCAATGGAACAATCAAACCTTTGCTGTTTATCCCGACCCAATGCATGACCTGCTTATCATTCACAGTTTCATTGAACCCAAAGATATTGCAAAATCAAATTATAGTATTTGTGATATGAGTGGCAAAATAATCATAACAGGAAAACTATCGGCCACAACCAATATCAATACCAGCTCCCTAAGCGACGGTGTTTATCTCTTGAAAATTAATCATGAAGATGGAGTGAAATGGGTAAGGAAAGTGGTGAAGAATTAGGGGATTAATTCGATAAACTTATGAAAGTTTTGGAAAAGTTTGAGTAAGAAAGTCTCTAGTCTAACTCTTAGAAAAACTTTTGAAAAGCAGCGTCAGGAAGTTATCCGACTAATTCGAAATCAAACTTTTCCAAAGTACCCTATACCCTACTAGCCATAATAATTCGATGCCTCCATAATTTTCAAAAGTTTGGCAAATCGTGGGTGTTTCGAATTATTCGTTAATGAACTTTGGAAAAGTTTATTAAAGTGCGAATTGGCTCTATTCAAATCTCAAACCTTTCGTTTTTTTTCTTATATTTGTTTTATAACGAGAATTAATCTTCATATGAAACGCATCTCCTTTTTATTTCTTTTCATCAGCTCTATTGCCTATTCACAAACTCCTACATGGAGCTCAAAGATTGCAAAGATCATTTACACTCATTGCACCGAATGTCATAGAACTGGCGGTATTGCTCCATTCCCATTATCAAGCTATGCCAATGCACAAGCCAATGCCTTCGGAATTAAGGTGGCTACTAGCTCCAAAATTATGCCCCCTTGGCATGCCGATCCAAATTACAATCACTTCAAAGGCGAACGTGTTTTAACTGCTCAGGAAATTACTGATATCACCGACTGGGTGAATGCTGGTGCACCTTCTGGTGATTTGAACACGGCCCCACCTGCTCCTACTTTCCCTGCAGGAATAAAAATGCAAAGCCCTGATAAATCAATTAGCATTCCTACCTACGCTGTAACAAAGAATACCGATGACTATCGCTGCTTTGTAATACCATCGGGCATTACAGCGGATAAATTTTTAGCGAAAATTGAATTTGAACCCAAAAATTTATCAATAGTTCATCATATTTTATTGTTTCAAGATAATGCACAAACTTGCAAGAACCTAGACAATGCCGACCCGCTGCCAGGTTACTCTGGCGCAGGAGGTGGTGTGGGAAGTAATACTGCAACACTTATTGGAGGTTGGGTACCAGGAGGTAACCTCATTGATATTCCTGCCAATATGGGAATTCGAGTATATGCCAATGCGTATTATATCATGCAAATTCACTACGCTCCTGGTAGCATGACTAAAAAAGATAGCACTTCATGCCATTTTAAATATTCAACCGTAACAAATCCTCGGGAGGTATTTGTGGCTCCAATTCTCAATCATATAAGCGCTGTTAATGGTGGAATTACCAATGGCCCGCTCTTTATTCCTGCGAATACCGTTAAGACTTTTAATCAAATGTTTACCATGGATAATACTGCTGATTACAGTATTATTTCGGTGGCTCCACATATGCATCTTATTGGCAAATCTTATAAAACATTTGCAGTAACTCCATTGAACGATACTTTAAAACTTTGCAATATCCCTAATTGGGATTTTCATTGGCAGGGAGCCTATACTTTTCGTAAGATCGTAAAATTCCCTAAAGGAACTAAAATTTATGGGGTAGGTGTTTATGATAATACAGTGAATAATGTTTACAATCCATCTAGCCCTCCAAAAAATGTTGGATTGGGCGAAAACACTACCGATGAAATGATGTTATGTTATTTCACATATACCAATTATCAAACAGGTGATGAAAATATTATCTTGGATAGTACCCTACTCAACCCATCAGGAATTAAATTAGAAAACACAACTCTCGAATTTAGTGTATATCCAAATCCAGCCAACAATCAAGTTACCATTACGCTCGTTAACCCTCAAATGGCGGCTGTATCCGTATTTGATTTGGATGGGAAAGAGTTATTGAAAACTGATATCAATGAAACTGAATTCAACTTGAACATAAGTCAGCTGCCTCAAGGAATGTATATCTTGAAAATTACACAACAAGGTGAAACGGGTTGGAAGAAGGTTTTTAAATGGTAACGACCCTACTGAGACTTCTTACGCATTTGTTTTACGAAAGATTGATTCCTAATAAACTGCTACTGACATGCATCATTAGCTCCGCTTGATAAATTACCTAAATTGCGAAACTGCAAACAGAATCTTGCATCGAAATTAGGAATTATGAAACAACCTCTGGTATCTAAGTATGTCTGGCCATTTTTTATGTGGTTCGCATTAATGATAATCGTTGCCATCGGCATCGATTATATACTTCATTATTTTCAATGGGAGTCTATAGGCCGATATTTTGGTATCGTTGGAACCTTGATAATTGGAATATCATTCATTTACTCCGCACGTAAACGAAAAATAATCACCTCGGGCTCTCCTAAGCAATTGCTTCTCTTTCACGAATACCTTAGTTGGATTGGATCCATCATGCTCCTAGTGCATGCTGGAATTCATTTTAATGCCATCCTTCCCTGGCTTGCAATTATCATGTTATTAATCACTGTTGGTAGCGGATTGGTTGGGAAATTTTTACTGAAAAAATCCAGTGAAACATTGAAAGAAAAAAGACAGCTATTACTCTCTCAAGGTACGATCCCAGAGGAAGCGGATAAAATTTTATTCTTCGATTCAATAACGGTCGATTTGATGAAGCAATGGAGGGTAGTTCATTTACCCATCACTTTAATGCTTGCATTACTTTCAA
>CANLPK010000048.1 GCA_947492885.1 Bacteroidota bacterium | reverse complement strand
GCTACGGACTCATTTTTGGAGTACACAAATCAATACAAGTGAATGCCAATCGCGGCACCAGCGGAATCGATGGATGCTCCTCAACAGCCGTAGGAGCCGCAACAATAAAGGATAGTAGAACCACACTCATTTCCGGCGATCTTGCATTTTTTTATGATTCGAATGCATTCTGGAATTCCATTTCTTTAAAGCAATTCAGGATTATAGTCTTTAATAATGGTGGTGGAGGCATCTTCCGAATAATTGATGGGCCTTCCAAATTAGATGAATTAAATGCATTAATTGAGCAGTCGCATCATCGCAATGCAAAGCATTTGGCATCCGATTTTAATTTGCAATATTTAAGTGTAATTAAGGAAGATGAACTAATTGAATGTCTTTCAACTTTTTTCGATGACGCACCCCAAACGAAGATTTTAGAGGTTTTCTCAAATTCAGAAAACAACACTAAAATTTATCATCAATTTAAAAGCCAAATAAGAGAAAATACAATCTAATAATTATTCAAGAGGTAACTTCCTCCTAGGGGGACGTTTTTTTCGAATATTGAAATCAACTCGGTATGCTAAGTCCGGTATACACTATACTCCTTGTGCCTTCTGCAATCCCAATGCCTTTTCGTAAAGTGCGATATACTGCGGTAGGATATTTTTTATATCGAATTTTTTTGATTGTATCAAAGCGTTGTGTTTAAACTCCTTAAGCATTTCAGGATCGTCCAATAATTTCAATGCATTGGCCGACATGCTGTCAACATCTCCTACATCACTTAGAAATCCGGTAACTCCATTGATATTAACCTCTGGAATACCTCCTGCATTGCTCGAGATAACGGCCACCTCGCATGCCATGGCTTCCAATGCTGCCAATCCAAAACTCTCATTTTCTGAGGTGAGCAAAAACAAATCACAAACACTTAAAATCTCTTCGATAGCTTCTTGCTTACCCAAGAATCTTACATGCTCGCAAATTTTCAATTCACGGCTTAATTGTTCGGCTGGAGCACGTTCTGGGCCATCTCCAATCATTAATAATTTCGCTGGTGTTTTTTTTAGAATACGTTCAAAAATATGCATCACATCATCTACTCGCTTTACCTTTCTGAAATTTGAAGTGTGGGCTAAAATTGGTTCACCAAAGGGAGCAATGGCTTTTCGAAAATGATCCTTCTTCATTTTATTGAATCGTTCGAAATCAATAAAATTAGGGACAACTTCAATATCTTTAAATATTTCAAAATTTGCATAAGTATCAGCCTTCAAAGATTCTGAAACAGTGGTAATAATATCACTTTCGTTTATTGAATAAGTTACTACGGGTTCAAAAGTTTTGTCTTTTCCAACTAAGGTGATATCTGTTCCATGAAGGGTTGTAATAACAGGTATGTTAATTCCCTTCTGACGAAGGATATGTTTCGCCAATACAGCTGCGGATGCATGCGGTATGGCATAATGAACATGCAGCAAATCAAGTTTCTCAAATTGAACCACATCAACCAGTTTACTGGTAAGTGCCGTTTCATAAGGTGGGAAATCAAAGAGTGGATACTTTGAAATCATTACTTCATGATAAAATAAATTCTCACTGAAAAAATCAAGTCGGGCCGGCTGTTGATAGGATATAAAATGCACATTATGCCCTTGCTTTGCCAATGCCTTTCCGAGTTCGGTGGCCACCACACCACTACCTCCAAAGGTAGGGTAACACACAATTCCAATATTCATTTTAAGGATTTTAGTTAGATAGAGAATACAAAGGTAAGCTATGAAAGGCGATTTATTTTAAACAAAAAAAACTGCCTCAGTATTGGCTGAGGCAGTTTTTTTTGGATTAATTATATAAGATTTATTCTCCGTCGAATTTCAATTCGCCATTTGTAATAGTATAAACATCTCCAGTAACATCTTCAACCAATGTTCCAGAGAAGGTAGCATCAATAATAAATTTACCTTTCAAGGTTCCACTTGTATTATTAGCAACCAAATGGGTAGGAGTGAAGGTTTTTACATTATATGCACCCACTGTTGATGTGGCAGTAATTGAATGACTAGAATTCAAATTGGTAAATACAAAAAACACTGCTCCCGATGAGAATGGTTTGTTTCCAGTAGTATTGTCATTGAATCTAACTTGTATTAAGGTATCACCACTTCCAATATCAAGGAATGCTCCAATAACTCCAGCAGTAGTTTCGCTATAAGTATAATCTTGAATGGAGTTTTTCGCTTTGCTATAAGTTAATGTCTTATTCGTAAATCCCGGACCGGTTATCGTAAACTTTACATAGTTCATAGTCGGTGCAGGGTTGGTTGGGTCAACTGGGTCAGGGTCTTTTGTTTTGTCTTTACAACCTGCAAAAACCAATAAACTAAGAATTGATAAGTAGAGAACTCTTTTCATGATATCGAATGGATTATATTTTTTGGTAAATATAGTTTTTGTTTTCAAAAAACTATAAAAAGGAGCGAAAATCTTACAAATCTCCCCCTAATCGAGAATGTCTCCTCTTAGTTGGCGGTAGCGCTTGCGGGCGTCCACGGTAAACATACTGCCTGGATATTTGAGAATCAAAATCTCAAAATACTCTTTGGCCTTTTCAGGGCTGTTCAATGTTTTATCATAAATCTGAGCCAATTCCCACAACGCATTATCAGCAAGAATATCATCAGGAGCCATATCATACACTAGCTTGTAATATTCGCAAGCCTTAGTGTAATTGTGCTGCTTGGCCATTAATTTGCCTTTCGAAAATAAAATATCATCATTCAAGCTATGACCCGGGAAAAGAATATTGATACTGTCAAGCTTCTGAATGGCTGCTTCGTATTTGTTTTGATAAATTAATAAATCAGCAGCAGCATACATCTCTAATGGTTCAAAATTGCTATCCGCAATATTGTCTTGAATTTCCAAACTCAAATCAATTGCATTGTTAGATATTAGTTGACTTGTCGCGGTTTTAAGAATATCTAATTGAGCTTGTGCCCAAGTAAAATCACCTTGATAAAAGCTTAATCGCGCATTTCTGAATTTCGCTTCTTGCCCTAATGGGTCTTCCTTGAAATCCTTATCTACTTGTCCATATAGCAATGCGGATTCCCACTCATCTCCATTCAGTAATTTTATATCGCCCAGTAATAATTTACACTCCGCTTTGAAACTTTGCCGCACATTTCCCAATACCAAAATCTGGTCAAGTAATGTAGAAGCGCCATATTTATCATCCAAATAAAAGGCCTCTAAATGTGCCAAATTTTTCATCACATCTGCCGTGCTTTCATTGCTCCCAAATTCCCCTAAAAAGCTGAGATAATCTTGTTTTAGAATTATTAATTCTTCTTGTGTAAATATCCCACTATAGAAAGTTTTCTTAGTGGAAGCATCTAACATCCCTTCTCGAGCTTGTAAATAATTCGATTTGTATTTTCCCAAAGAAGCAACATATTGATATATGCTATATGCAACCGAATAAGAATAGTTTTCAATACATAAAGTAGCCAAATGCATGCATTCATCGCCTTGGGTACCCATGCGCTTGTCGATGGCTTTGGCTTGCACAAAGGCAGCCTCCCAACTTTTTTGCTGTACCAATAACCATTCAAGTAATTCGGAGTAAACAATACGATCTGGATTTCTTCCCGATCGCTTACTAATCGCCACTTTTAACAACTCTAAATCGCGAGGCTGCGTGAGATATGTTTGTAACATATTCTGAACATAATCGAGCATGCCCTCGTTAAAATCGAGCAAATTTAAAAACTCATTTATGGTACCTTCTTTATTGTTTGTCTCCGCATAAAGGGTGGCGAGCTCCGCCTGAAACAAATTTTCGTTATTGAGCTTTTGCCTTGCCATGAGATAAGTCTTCTTCGCATATTCATACAATTCTCTATGCGTGAAGGCTGCTGCCAAAGCCAAATAATATGGTACCTCACGGTGCTTATCACCAATTAGTTTCATGAAATATTCATCGGCCTTATCAGGACGCGTAGCCTGAATCAGAGCATACCCTTGGTCGATATTGTAATTGTAATTTGCTTCAAAATGCTTCGATTGCTTCTTCGCAAGCTTTTGCGCTTCGTCATATTTTTTAAGTGCCAGTAACGACTGAAAATAATTCTCATATATTTCATCATCATGTTTTTTTGAATACAATCGCTCGTATACAATTACCGCTTTGTCAAATTCTCCATTCAAATAGTACTGTTTAGCCAATGCCTCATCCTGAGCCTGTGAACCAAGAGCCATAAATAACAAGAATATCAAAGTGATGAACTTCATACCATGTTTATGTATTGCTATTAGAAAAGGTAAAAGTGTTTTCATTTTTTTTATTTACCAATCACTCAAAGTTTTATTGAAAATAGCTTGAGTTAATTTTTCGGTGATAATGCTTATTAATCCCATCTCTACTGTTGATAAGCTCTTGTCGCTACTAAATTCCGCAAACTGAGTAAAGGTTTCATTAAAGCTGCCTTTGGGGTTTTTCTTATTGGTAAATTGTATCTGTACCGAAATTTTAAGCTGGTTCTGTGATGCCTTTTGACCTGAGGTCAATGAAACGGGTTCAACGGTATAACTCAAAATTTTACCTTTAATATCAAAATCACCGTCGGCTGCAATGATATCCAATCGAGTTTCTGAAAGATATTTCTGACGTAATTTATCGGTGAGTTGCTGGCTTAGCTGCGGTACAACAATACTTGCGGTGTTTTGAATATATGCAATTGAAATACTCTTAATATCGGCTGATATATTCCCTTCCTTAAACGAATACTTAATATACTTACAGCCAGTAAGACTATAGATGACAAAAAGTATTAAAAGAGATTTTAGGGGTTTCATGAACGAAGAGCGAAGATAATCAATATAGATTTTGACGAAGGCTGTTTTACAATAATTTACAATTTATTACCGTGTACTAATCCTGATAAATAAGTACCTTCTTCTGCTTGGCAGTAAGGGTATTCATCTTTTGGTACTTGGCCTTCTGATTTGCAGGTACGTAAAAAACCAAGGTCTGACCGGCAATGAGGTAATTCCTGTTGAATTTATTCCATCGCTTCAGGTCGGTAGCCTTGCAATCGAATAAATCGGCAATCCCATACAAATTGTCTCCATTTTTCACTTTGTAATATACAGGTACTTTCTTGGTACCTGCACTGGCTGTAGTGTTGGGGGCCGCTGGCTTTGGCTTGACAATATCCGAATCATGCAAAATGACGGGTGTATCATTCACAGGGCGAACAGCCTCCATTGAAGGGTAGTTTTGAAGTAGTGAATCGAAGGTGGACTTATATCCTTTTGGTATGATTAAACTATGTGGGGCTTCATTGAAAGGTACTGTTTCAAGTTTATATATTGGATTTAATACTCGTAATACTTGTCGATCGATACCGGTTACTTGAGATATTTTATCAAAGGTGAGTTTACGATAAATATCTACGGTGTCTGCATCATAGGTTGCATCAAGGCTACGAACACCTATATTAATATCGGCTTCCGAGTAATAATTGAAGATATAAGTGGCGGCTGTGAGCTGACTTAAGAACCTGCGTTCACTTGCATCCAAATCACAATATATGGCCTCATACGATTTGGCATTTCCTTCTTTATAGAGATGTTTCAAAACATTGGTAGGAGAGGTGCAGTAAGCCAAAACGGCCAATTGCCAGTCATTATAAAATTCATGTTTGAGATCAACCAAATAATCCATGGCCGATTCGGTGGATGTTACCACATTATAACGCTCATCGATATAGCTATTCATGAGCAAATCATATTTGCGTGCTACTGCATAAGGCATATTCCAAATTCCTACTTTACCATCATCAGGATTATGCTCATTAATATATCCAGTAATAACAAAAGGCAGATAAGTTAAGGCATGTGGCATTTTCTTTTCCTTCACCATCTTTTCAACATAAGGCAAATATTTTCGAGCCTCATAAATCATATCAGAGGTTCGGTGCTTCTCATTGGCTAGCAATGGCTTGAGATATTTTAGCATCTCTTCATTGTAATTGAGTGCAACACTCGACTTGAGTGCTACAAGTCGATTCTTAATAACAACGGAATCAATGGTTTGAGAATAAATTCCCGAAACTAAAAAGCATGCCACTAATACTACCAGAACTCTCTTCATGAAATGTAAAACGAAAAAGAAAACGAATTATTTCAGAAACACAATATGTATTTCAGTCCTGCGAAGATAAACAGAATCCTATGGGCATGAAGCCTCCATATCACATACATTATCCACGATGTATCTGTGAAGTACATGAAAATGGAATTCAGGATTTTTAAGCCTGATTTCTTTTAATTTTAAACAAATAAATGCTCGATAAAGTGCATTTACTTCTGCTGCACCACATGAGCTAATTCATGGGCTAACAGGTTTAAACCTTCTTTTGAATTGGGATTATATTGCCCAGGTGCAAAATGAATATCTTGGCCTTGGGTAAAAGCCTTAGCACCGATATTTTGAACATTGAAGTTATTGGTATGAACGCGTACTTCGGAAAAATCGGCGCCTCCAGCACTTCCTAATCGTTGCACAACCTCATTTGGTATGGGTTGTCCATTACCATTACTTATATTGCCCATAGTATGTGACATAGTACGAGCGAATACATTTGCTTGGTCGTTGCTGACGTTACCTTCATTGTTTGCCATAAAAATTAATTAAATTAGATTTGTTTAAAATATTGAATTGAGTTTTGTGCAAGTATTCCACTTTGCTCAGAAGCAAGATAGGAGAAAAAAACGAACCTGCAAATTAACTATTGCAAGTTCATTTTAAGTTTGTGAAAATGAAGTGTTTGGAAAAGCCTAATTACCTTAAAGAATTCATTAATATTCCAGCTATGCGGTCAGCTTCTTTATCAATAACACTTATTATTTCATAATATTTATCATCAGAATTATTGCCAGTAATAAATGCAATGATTTTTTTTCGATCTTCTTTGTTTTGACCGTAATTCGCGAAATTGCCCGATGGGAATTTATAAAAACATGAAATATATCCAGCAGTGGTTCCAGGTACCCCTGTACCAACATCAAATTTTACGTGAAAACTAGGGTATTCTCCATTGTCTCTATTAGTGGTAGCATGTACTTCTTTAAAACCGAGTATCGCATCAAATTTTCTTATCGGCATTACACCTCCAGTTTTAAACGCATTAACAACTTTAAATTCCGACCATCCTTTTGCGGCTATTGGCCCTTTTTCTACAATCTTATCAGCACCACCTAATTCATATCTTGTATCATTAGCACTTAAGGTTACACATTTCCAGACTTGCCTTTCCTTGGCAGGTGAGAAACCTTCAAAATAGAATTTTCCATCATCATCTTTGAAGATATCTTTTTGACCTTTATTGCCTTCTACCCCCTTCTTATAAAAAGTCAATGCACATTGGATTACTTTTCCTTCGAACGCAGTTCCAAGATAATTAATAACAATTGTTTTCCGATGTGAAGTGCCATTCATCATCGCCTCATATCCCATATAATCAGCCTCCGCTTCCAACACATCATCCTGCACAATAGCAACGCCTTTCCCAAAAGGATTTACAACCCGGCCTTCACGTTGTTGGATAACATGTGTGAGTTCATGCGCCAATAACTGAAGCCCATCCTTAGTATATGGATTGTAAATACCAGGTGAGAAGTACAAATCGGAGCCACAAGCAAATGCAATCGCTCCAATAGAAGCAGGTTGCGGACCTATATGAATTCTTACATCGGCAAAACTGGTATTGAAATAGCCCTCCATTCGCTGCAATAAAGAAGGAGGTAATGGATGACCTAGATCATTACCAAAATCGGAGAGATGTTGCGGAACTAACTGTGTTTTGTTGCTTTGTGCCTTGAAGCCGTTGGAAATTTCAATTGCACCATGATGCATGTCGATGAAATTAAAGCCATGAATTTTTGTTTCTTGTAAAGAGAACATAGGATTTTTAATTAGTTTGTTTGTTTGTTGAGATGCTTTCACATCTAATACAAAGATGTTCATTTAAAATCAGAAAAATAAAGGTTAATCAAAGGACTTATCAACAAGAAATCATCAATCAGTTAATTAAACTTGTTTATAGCTGCCTATTTCAATACCACATTCCTTAGATACATACTCTTTGGTTTTTTGTATTTTCGCACTTCGTATGGCAAAGGCAATCAGAATTTACAATACGCTCTCTCGCACCATAGAGCCGTTTACTCCACTTCATGAAAATAGGGTTGGAATGTATGTGTGTGGTCCTACAGTTTATAATTATTTGCACCTTGGTAATTGCCGTACATTCTCATCTTTCGATATCGTTTTTCGATATCTTATTTATGCCGGATATCAAGTAAGATATGTTCGAAATATTACCGATGCGGGTCACTTAGAAGGAGATCGTGATGAAGGTGATGATAAATTTGCTAAACGTGCTAAACTTGAGAAACTCGAACCCATGGAAATTGTACAGAAGTACACGCAGTATTTTCATGATGTAATGCAAGCATTCAACTGCTTGCCCCCAAGTATTGAACCTACGGCCACTGGTCATATCATTGAACAAATTGAAATGACCAAATTGCTGCTTGAAAAAGGTTGGGCATACGAAGTTGATGGAACCATCTATTTTGATGTAGAAAAATATAGCAAAGAAAATAATTATGGAATTTTAAGTAATCGTAACTTGAACGATTTGCTCGATGGTACCCGAGAACTTAGTGGTCAGGATGAAAAACAAGGCCGACTCGATTTTGCGCTCTGGATAAAGGCCAAGCCCGAACATCTCATGCAATGGCCTAGTCCTTGGGGAAATGGTTTTCCTGGATGGCATATAGAATGTAGTGCAATGAGCCAAAAGTATTTAGGCAACGAGTTCGATATTCATGGTGGTGGAATGGATTTGATTGCAACACATCATACCAACGAAATTGCTCAAAACTGTGCATGTAATGGGGTTTCTCCTGCTCGTGTTTGGATGCATACTAATATGCTTACAGTTAATGGAGTGCGTATGAGTAAAAGTGCAGGCAACGGCTTCCTACCCAATGAACTCTTTTCTGGTTCACATCCTTTACTCGAAAAAGGATATAGCCCAATGTCGGTGCGTTTCTTCATGCTCCAAAGTCATTATCGTAGCACCCTCGATTTTAGCAACGAAGCCTTACAAGCGGCCGAAAAAGGATATGCGCGATTGATGAATGCCATAAAACTTATTGATAACCTGAAAACGGAAGGCGATAACGCATCATATATTCAATCATTGACAGACAAATGTGAAGCGGCCATGAATGAGGATTTCAATACTCCAATTGCCATTTCACACTTATTTGAAGGAGTTACATTCATTAATAATGTAAACGATGGTAGAGAGAAAATTTCCGCATCCGATAAAATTGCCCTTAAAAAATTATTCCATGATTTTGTTTTCGATATTTTAGGATTGAAAATGGAAAGTGAGCAAGGAAATGATAAGCTGGATGGACTTATGCAAATTTTATTAGCACAAAGGGCCGATGCCAAAGCACGCAAAGATTTTGCTGCAAGCGACCTACTGCGTGATCAGTTACTTGCCTTAGGAATTACAATAAAAGATGGTAAGGAAGGTGCAACTTACAACTTGTAAGCGAACACGTACCCTGGCATTTAAATTCTTTCTTTTATAGCTCGTTATTTAATGGCATTTATTCTTCCTTTTACGATGGTATAAAATCGAACCAAGTCGTCACTTCTTTTTAAAATACTATTAGTGAATACATATTCGAAAGGAGGGTTCCTTAGCTGCATTCTTACGATTTCACCGTTATAATATGACTCATCTAGGATGCCTGTAATTTCATTCCACAAAACAATTGCAGGGGGCATTCCCTGAGAATCCAAACGAGAAACTTTGTTTATTTTAATTCCAATCTCATCCAACTCAATGACATATTTATTAGCCGATACCATTACCCCAATGGCGATGCCAAGAGCCATACTTAGAATGGCGAAAAGAGGTATAAAAAAATCTCCCCAACCTTTTTCTTGTATAACTTCAATTAGTGGCGAGAATATGAAACCAAAAATCAAACTTAAAATAATACCTACACTTACAAAGAGGTAGCGCCAAAAATTAAATTGATATAAGATAAATTGCTGCATTTTGGAATTATTTTCAAAGCCATTTATTATTGGCCAATACCAAAGGTACTTATTTAAACAACTGGTACACAAATAGACTTACTAAGTAGGCCAATGAGGAAGTGTAAATAAATTGAATGGTAGCCCATTTCCACGTTTTTGTTTCCTTGTAAACAGTAGCTATGGTACTCATACATTGTAAGGCGAAGGCATAAAACAGCATCAATGAAAATGCAACGGTAACAGTGTACTTCGGTTTCATGGTAATCGGGTCACGCTCCTCCATCATCCGCTGCCGGATATTCATACTATTGTCATCATCACCTAAATTATATATAGTAGCCATCGTACCTACGAAAACTTCTCGTGCAGCAAGTGAACTAAATAGTGCAATACCAATCTTCCAATCAAAACCTAATGGCTTAATGGCAGGCTCAATAAATCTTCCAAAATGACCAGCATACGAAGCAAAGAGTTTCTCACTCTTTTGCATATTGCCAATTTCTTTCTCACTGAAATTTTTAGTGTAAAAATCCGATTGATATTTCGAATCTATCTTCTCAAAACTTTTACCAGGTCCGAAACTTGCCGCCATCCATAAAATAACCGATACCGCCACAATCACTTTTCCAGCTTCCCATACAAAGGTTCTCGATTTTTCTATTAACGTGATCAATATGTTCTTTAGTCGGGGGGCTTTGTAGGTAGGTAACTCTAAAATAAAATAGTTTTTCTCTTTTGCCTTTATAATGAATTTCATTACCCATGCAGCCGCAATTGCTGAGAAGAATCCCACCAAATACATCCCCATCAAAATCAATCCTTGAACATTAAATATTCCCCATAGCGTTTTGTCGGGGGCAATCAATGAAATGAGTAGCGTATATACCGGCAAACGAGCACTACAACTCATTAACGGAATCACCATGATGGTGATAATTCGCTCCTTCCAATTCTCAATGCTACGAGTTGCCATAATACTTGGAACGGCACATGCAACACCACTTATTAATGGCACCACACTTTTTCCATTCATTCCCACCCTGCGCATCAACTTATCCATCATGAAACTCACGCGAGCCATATAACCACTGTCTTCAAGCACCGCAATAAAGGCAAAGAGTAAAATTATTTGAGGTAAGAAAACAATTACTCCACTCAAACCGGCAATCACTCCGTTCACAATTAAATTGTTTAAAGGTCCTTGTGGGAAGTGTTCAGAGAAGTAACTCCCAAACCAGGTGAAACTTTCTTGAATCCATAGCATCGGAAATTTACTAATGGAGAAAATGCTTTCGAAGATGACAAATAATATAAATAGAAAAATTACATAGCCCCATATTCTATGGGTAAGCACCTTGTCGAGCTTATTACTAAACTGCTCCTCTGCAATCGAAATTTGAGAAACACTCTCCAACATCACTTCATCTATTGCGGCATAGCGCGCCATGGTTTCTTCCGGCAGAATATCATCCAGTTTGCCTCTTTGGGTTTTGTATAGTTCTAAAAAGCATTGATAGTCGTTATATTTTGGGTATTTCAAACGCGCCTCATCAATGAGTTCTGGCGCCAAACTATGAACATCAATAAGCTTATTTTGTGTAGCTCTGTTGGTATTAAAAATGGTGTCCTTCAACTTCTCAACACCACGTCCATTGCGAGGATTTACGGCAACAACCTTTACGCCTAAATTCAAAGAGAGTAAAATGAGATTGATATCCAATCCTTTTTTCTCAGCAATATCCATCATCGTAAGAACCAAAATTACCGGCTTCTTCAAATCGGCAACCTCAGAAAAGTACAATAAGTTTCGCTTCAAATTTGAGGCATCACAAACTACAATGATTAAGTCGGGAGCATCCTTGCTCTCCGGATTGATAATGGCATCAATTGCAATTTCTTCGTCCTTACTCTTAGGGTATATACTATAAGTGCCAGGTAAATCAATGATATTCGCACGCAGCAGCTTATCATAAACCAATACCCCAGTTTTCTTGTCTACTGTAGTTCCAGCATAATTCCCAACTTGCTGATTTAAACCCGTTAAGGCATTAAATACAGAAGTCTTACCACAATTCGGATTCCCGGTAATGGCAACTCTTAGTGGGGTATTTTTGGGGTCCTTCAAGTAGAGAGACTTTTATCTTTAACAACTTTAGGGACAATATTCGTAATTTTTATGGAATCTGCCTCGCTCAATCGAAGGCTCAATTTGTATCCCTGTACCTCAATGGCTATAGGGTCGCCCATAGGAGCGATATGCGATAACTTAATGACTTCGCCAGGAATACATCCCATCTCCATTAATTTCAATTTCAGAGTATTATCACTGATTTCGTCAATGGTGGCGTATTCTCCCTTTTTTAAATCACGTAACGTTAACACAATTATTTAGATTAATTCTAAATGCAAATAAAACGAATTAAACGATGTAAACAAAACCCTCAAAAATGATTTTTATCATAAAAGGAGAAAAACCCATACTTTCGAAAGGCAATTGAATACACATACTTTTATCAGCGACGCTTCAGGAAAGCCTTTCCCATTAAGTCAAAAGGTGAGTGCCTCCAATATTAGAGCAGGGATTTTTGAATTAATTCAAATAGATCATCCTGATTTTAATACAGAAATGCACTTGTCAGTTACTGAACTAAACTCCTATCGTCAGAAGTATATCGAAAACTTCCTGAATAGAGAGCTAAGTCAGATTTCTGAATTGGAACAAAAGGTGGTAAATAATCTTAAAGAGGATACTACGATAACCGAAAAGCTAGAAGATATTGATATTTCTACCTATACCTTTGGCCAACGACTGGCCGATGAGGTGGCAACCTTTAGTGGAAGTTGGCGATTTATTATTGCCTTTGGTATATTTATCCTAATCTGGATTCTAATCAATGTGCTGTTCCTCATGAGCAATGCATTCGACCCTTATCCATTTATTTTGCTCAATCTAATTCTTTCTTGTATCGCATCCTTACAAGCACCCGTCATTATGATGAGCCAAAATCGTCAAGAAGAAAAGGATCGTGATAGGGCTCGCAAAGATTATATGATTAATCTAAAATCCGAATTGGAAATCCGAATGCTTCACGAAAAAATAGATCATTTAATGCTGCATCAACAACAAGAATTATTAGAGATTCAACAAATGCAGACTGAAATGTTAAATGATATCATGGTTAAATTAGAAGATAAATAACCATGAATTTTATACTGCCCTTCCTTATTCCAAAATCGGAGCATAAAATTAGTTTCAATGATAAACTGCTATATGTAGGTAGTTGCTTTGCCGAAGAAATTGGTTCGTTGATGCACTCCCACCGAATGAATGTGAAACTCAACCCATATGGGATTCTTTTTAATAGTTTAAGCATTTCAAGAACCATCAAGGATATTATTAACCAACGCATTTACGAAGCCAAAGATTTAATTTATGATGGATCGGTTTGGCATTCATTAAATCATCATGGGCGATTTAGCCACCCCGATAAAGAACAATGCCTTGATAATATTAACTGCGAAATTCGCGAAGCAAGTTCATTTCTAAATAATGCCAATTGGTTGGTGATTACACTTGGCAGTAGCTGGGCCTACCAAAATGTCAATAACAATGAAGTAGTGGCCAATTGCCACAAATTACCTGCTAAACTTTTTCAAAAAGTTTTACTCTCATCGGCTATGCAACAAGAATCTTTGCAAGAAACGATTACAGAATTGAAATCGCTTAGGCCATCATTGAATATCATTTTTAGCGTGAGTCCAGTGCGTTATATTCGTGATGGATTAGTTGAAAACAATCTAAGTAAAGCACAATTAGTTACCACCGTTAATCATCTGATTGCAAAAAATCCGAACACCTATTATTTCCCAGCTTATGAACTCGTAAATGATGTACTTCGCGATTATCGTTTTTTTAAGGAAGATATGGTTCACCCCAATGAACAAGCGATTCAATATGTATGGTCACAATTTCTTGAAGCATACATGGACAATGACAATCTCGATTTCATGAATGAGGTAAGTTCCTTTCTTCAATTCCAAAATCACCGTCCATTGCATCCTCACGACCAGGAAAAACACCACAACGAAACACTAAAAAGAGAGGCTTTGATTACCGAAAAAATAAATCAGTGGAAACTTCAAAACAAGCCATCTAAATCATGAAAAGTAAGATGATTCGCGTAAGCACTGTACTCGTTTTGTTTTTTATTGCATTGCTAAATGTCAATGCCCAAACAGATACAATAGCAATACAAACCACACTTGCGGCACCCGATGGAATGGGGAATATTTTAGTCATTACCGATAATAATTCATTGGTAAAGCTCGATTCCAACTTGACGATTGTAGCTACTCAAAATCTTATTAGTTACGGAATAGCTAGCAGTGTAGAGTGCAATGGAGGAACAGAAGTGGTGGTATACTGTTTCAATACAGGGCAGCTTGTCATCTTTGATAATTTCCTCAAGGAGAAAAATCGCTACGATCTAACTCAGATTATCAAGCCAAAACCCACCCTTATTTGCATTAGTAAAACGGGTTGGTGGTGTTACGATGAGAATAGCGGTACACTCACCAATTATCGCGCTAACTTTCAAAAGGTTTACACGATTCCGGAAATCATCCATTCGGGTATTGAGATTGTGAAAATGGCAGAAGCTGAAACAACCTACCCACATCTATTATTTGCCAATAATGCCTTAAATATTCCGATTCAAGCCAACGGAAACTATTCAATGATTGTTCCTGCCAACAAATCATCGATACCTAGTATAAATTACAATACCCCAATCATTTATACCCTTTCGGGCGATTCTATCACCCGATTTATCCTAAATGAACCTTTCAAATCCAGGAGCTTTGCAGCGCCAAGTCTACCGCATCCAGAAAAAATGCAAACCATCCTTCGCAGCTTTAACACAGGGTTCTTTATTTACCCCAATCATATCTTGGCAATTAGAAATTGGTTATGGTAAAACTTTTACATCTCTATTAAATGTATTACCTTTGCATCATGTCTCGTTTTTATTAGCTATGCCACCAATTTCGCAGTGTTTCAACCCGAAACACGGCAAGCTAAATCATTCCCAAATTTTTAAATTTTGTATTTACCGTTGTTCATACAACCTATAGTATTTTATTATGTTAGATAAATTAGAAGCCATTCAAAAACGTAGAGATGAAGTAGAAGAACTCATATCGCAACCCGATTCGATGAGCGATATGAAACGCTTTGCTCAACTCAATAAAGAATATAAAGACCTCGCTCCCATTATTGAAGCTTATAAAGAGTATAAAACAATGATGGGTAATATTACCAACTGTAAAGAAATTTTGGCCAATGAAAAAGATGCTGAATTGCGCGAAATGGCTAAAATGGAACTAGATGAACTTTTGGTAAAACAAGAGCCCATGGAAGAGGAGATTCGCAATCTTCTGATTCCTAAAGATCCTCAAGATGCTAAGAATGCAGTATTGGAAATTCGAAGTGGAACTGGAGGGGATGAAGCAAGTATCTTTGCAGGCGACCTATTCCGTATGTATACGCGCTATGCTCAAGCTAAAAATTGGAAGTTGGAAATAATTGAAGACAATCCTGGAACAGTAGGCGGATACAATAAGGTAGTTCTAAATGTAATTGGTGAAGATGTTTATGGTCAACTAAAATACGAAAGTGGTGTACACCGTGTTCAACGGGTACCTGATACAGAAACCATGGGACGTGTGCATACTTCAGCTGCATCAGTTGTAGTGCTACCCGAAGCCGATGAATTTGATGTTGATTTGAAACCAGAAGACATTCGATTGGACTTATTCTGTGCTTCAGGTCCTGGAGGGCAATCGGTAAATACAACCTACTCGGCAGTTCGATTGCTACACATTCCTACCGGAATCATTGTTCAATGTCAGGATCAAAAATCACAACAAAAGAATAAAGAAGCAGCGATGAAGGTGTTGCGAACTCGATTGTACGAATTTGAGTATAATAAATACATGGAAGAGATGAGCAAGACCCGTAAGACCATGGTGTCTACTGGCGACAGAAGTGCAAAGGTGCGTACTTATAACTTCCCGCAAAGTCGTATGACCGAACACCGTATTGGTTTCACAACCCATAACCTCGATGCAGTGATGAATGGCGATATTCAAAATATCATCGATCAATTGCAACTTGCCGAGAATGCCGAAAAATTAAAAGCAGGAACAGGCAATTAATTTCTTATCGATTTAATTTATTCAATAACCGACGATAACGATTGGACTCAAGATATAAAAACGCTTCCTATGGTCGTAATATCGATTGGTTTACAATTCTTTTGTATGCCGCATTGGTAATATTTGGCTGGATGGCTGTTTATTCATCAATGTATAATTTAACAGGAAAAAATTATGTCTTCGACCTAACCAAAAACTACGGTAAACAAATCATGTTCATCGGAATCTCGGCTCTCATTGCCTTGATGATTATGACTGTTGAGTACCGCTTCTTTTTCGGATTCTCTTATTTTATTTACGGCACAGTCCTCTTATTGCTTATGGCGGTATTGGTGCTAGGTGCGCATACGAAAGGGGCACAAGCCTGGTTTAAGGTGGGCGACTTTAAAATACAGCCGAGTGAGTTTGCTAAGTTTGCCACAGCGCTAGCATTTGCCAAGTTCTTAAGTCCTTTTAATTTCAAACTTACGGATAAGAAAAATTTACTGAGGGCCATTGCCATCGTTGCCATCCCAGCCATACTGGTATTGATTCAAAACGACACTGGAACTTTTCTTGTATTCGTTTCTTTTAGCCTCGTTTTTTATAGAGAAGGATTGAATGGTTTATTTCTAGCCATTGGTGCAATAGTCATGGTTTTGTGTATCGCGGCATTATTAGTTAAACCGGTAATTCTTTATATCATACTTACAAGTTTGGCGTGCTTAATTATCTTACTCTTTAGGCGATATAAGAAATTACTTTGGATTATTGTTTTCACTTGGATTGGAGCTATGGCCATTGTTTCAAGTACCGATTACGGACTGAAACATTTACAACCGCATCAGCAAAAACGTATTCTTAGTTTGTTTGGTTTGGAGATAGATAAGAGTGGTGTTGATTATCAAAAAGACAATTCAATTATGGCGATTTCTTCAGGCGGACTCTACGGTAAAGGATACCTCGAAGGCTCCATCACCAAAGGTAAATATGTGCCAGAACAAAGTACCGACTTTATCTTCTGTACGATTGCAGAAGAATTTGGATGGCTGGGATCACTCACCTTGGTTTCTCTTTTTATCGCATTGATCATGCGTGTAATTTATCTTTCTGAAAGGCAACGATCTAGATATAATCGTGTGTATGGATATTGTGTTGCATGTATCATATTCTTCCACTTCTTAATTAATATGGGTATGGCCATGGGACTCCTGCCTATCATCGGAATTCCTTTGCCATTCATTAGTTATGGAGGATCGGCCACCATCAGCTTTACCATCTTACTCTTTATTTTCATTAAGCTCGACTCGCATCGTATGCAGGATTTGAGTCGCTAATCCAAAGTTTGTTCAGGATTAATAATTATGAATTTTTTCTCTATCCACAATATCGCAATTACACTCATGGGTTACGAAATGAGTTGGATAGAATTATTAGCTACCCTATTTACTGTTGCATGTGTATGGCTAGCGATGAAAAAACATATTCTTAATTGGCCAGTAGCATTAATAGCCATTGTTTTTTCATATGCATTGTTCTATCAAAATGAACTCTTTGCTGATAGCTTTTTGCAAATCTATTTTTTTGTTGCAAGTGCCTATGGATGGTGGTATTGGAGCAGACCCAATGCCATGTCAGATGAATTGCCAGTAACACAATTAACGAATAAAGAACGCATCATTTGGCTTGTGATTTTGATGTTGGCATGGGTAGCGGCCACCTATTTTACTACGCATCTTAATATTTGGTGGCCTCAATTTTATCCCAAGCCTGCTGCATTTCCTATTGCCGATTCTTTCATCTTGGTTACAAGTTTTTTAGGTCAGTGGTTATTGGCAAAAAAGAAATTGGAAAATTGGATATGCTGGATCATTGTGAATTGCACCGCAGTCTTTGTGTATTATTTAAAAGATTTAAAGCTTTTTTCAATACTTTATTTGGTCCTACTTTTTATTGCAATTCAAGGAGTAATAATTTGGAATAAAAAGACACTAAAAAATTAGTTGGTATTTAACGACCAGGACTTAATCCTTAATAAGTTCCCACAATTTATCTTTCAATTGGGTTATCCCCTTGCCAGTAGCACTGGAGATGAAAATATGAGGGATGTCTTTTGGAATTTCTTTAGCAATTAACTTCTGCAATTCGGCATCTATAATATCACTCTTTGTAATGGCAAGTAATCTCTTCTTATCCATCAACTCGCGATTATATAATTCCAACTCACGAAGTAGAACTTGATATTCATCCTTGATGCTAGGGGAGTCGCAAGGAATTAAAAATAATAAGGTGGCGTTTCTTTCTATATGTCGCAAAAATCGGGTGCCTAATCCTTTGCCAGCATGAGCTCCTTCAATAATTCCAGGAATATCAGCCATAACAAAGGTTTTAAAGTCACGATATTTTACAATACCTAAATTAGGGACTAAGGTTGTAAATGGATAGTCGGCAATTTCTGGTTTGGCCGCCGAAACAACACTCAATAAGGTTGATTTTCCAGCATTGGGGAATCCCACCAAACCTACATCAGCAAGGAGTTTCAATTCAATGATTTTCCACTCTTCTTTTCCTTCTTCACCAGGCTGTGCATAGCGAGGTGTTTGGCGAGTGGCCGATTTAAAGTTATGGTTTCCCATACCTCCACGACCTCCTGGAGCTAGAATTTTTTCTTCTCCATCAATTGTGATTTCAAATTGCACTTCTCCGGTTTCTGCATCCTTGGCAACAGTACCTAATGGAACTTCTAAAATATCATCTTCACCATCGGCACCACTTCGCATCCCTGGTTGTCCATTGCCTCCATCTTTACCCAATACATGCTTTCTGTATTTTAAATGGAGCAATGTTGATAGTTGTGCATTACCTTTCAAAATAATATGCCCCCCTCTTCCTCCATCGCCACCATCCGGGCCTCCATAGGCTGTATGCTTGTCGCGATGAAAGTGCACGGCACCTGCCCCCCCTTTACCACTACGGCAGCAAATTTTTACATAGTCAACAAAGTTCGAATCAGCCACAGTATTTTAGGGTTTAGGTATTATTAAAAGTCGGGGAGGAAAATATCCTCAGTTTATATCGTTTATTCAAACGGTCAATTAAGCCAAATTATGATATACATGTTGTACATCATCATCGGCTTCAATCTTTTCTATTAATTCCAATACTTCATTGGCTTGCTCTTCGCTAAGGTCAGTGGTACTATTTGGGATATGTTGTTTCTCCGCACTCACAATCGTATAATTTTTATCTTCAATATACTTCTGCATGATGCCATAATCATTGAAGGTGGTATAAAGCAATAACTCATCTCCATCTACCATCAATTCCTCCAATCCGAAGTCAATGCCTTCCAATTCTAATTCATCAGTGTCGATACCATTCGCTTTAATGCGAAATACTCCTTTATGATCAAATAGATAATCGTTAGCTCCCATCTTAGCAAGCTCTCCACCCCCACGATTGAAAAAAGTACGTAAATTACTTACAGTACGAGTGGTATTATTGGTAGCACATTCAATAATCAAAGAAATACCGTGAGGTGCTTTACCATGATATGCAATTTCTTCTAAATCCGTTTCGTCTTTGCTAGAAGCTCTTTTAATAGCCGCTTCTACACGATCCTTAGGCATGTTGATAGCCTTGCCCGCTTGCATCGCAATACGCAGTCGCGGATTGTTTTCTGGCAGTGGGCCATTTTGCTTAACAGCCATCGAAATTTCTTTACCAATACGGGTAAAGCCTTTGCTCATTTTATCAAAACGAGCAAACATCACATGTTTACGTTTTTCAAATACACGTCCCATAGAATAGAGTTACAATTGAGACGCGAAAATACAAATTAAGATTTTAGTAAAAAATGCCTCTTTAAAAGTCATTGTTTGCCAAGGAATATGGCATAAAATTGATGAAACAGAACAGTCTAATGGCGCTTCTCCCTAATTTGAGCAATGACAGTCGTTAATTAGGGCTCGTAGTTATTGGCCTTGTTATATTGTTTGATACAAATTAATAAGGTGGCAATCGGTGATTTTGTCTTTATAGACCCTTCCAAAGATTCGGAAATTATTATGCGTAGGATTAAACACATTATCAGAATTTCTAATTTGATTATATTTAAGCCTAAAAAAA
>CANLPK010000047.1 GCA_947492885.1 Bacteroidota bacterium | reverse complement strand
CCACTCGTGGAAATCCAAGCTTGAGACGTGCTTTGATTTACAATTTTGATGCACGTTATGAAATGTTTCCAGGAAAGGGTCAAATCTTCTCGGTAAGCTTATTCTATAAATCGTTTAAAGATGCTATTGAGCAAGTAACAGTAGCGAATACCACTCCGGAAATTAATTTTGCCAATGTGGATATGGCCAAGAACTATGGAATGGAATTGGAGGTTCGATTATTGATGAGTACTATTTTCAAAGCAGGTGAAACAAATAAATTACTTAATAGTTTAACCGTTTATTCCAATGTTGCTTTAATTAAATCGGATATTAGTGTAGTAGATGTACAAGGTGTTTTGCCTGAGAAACGCCCATTACAAGGACAATCTCCATTTATTATTAACTCTGGAGTTCAATATTCAAATGACGCAAAACATTTCTCAGCAGCCTTATCATTCAATTTAATTGGAAGAAGAATCGCTATCGTTGGTAATTCAATTGAACCCAATGTATGGGAGAATGGCCGTTCGATTATTGACTTTCAATTGGCTAAAACTTTCTTAAAAAATAATAACTTAGAAGTGAAATTAAATTTCAAAGATGGATTGGCTCAAAAACAAATATTCTATCAAGACATTAATATGAATAAAACATTTGATTCACTTAATGATAATGTCATTAGTGAAGTAAGCAATGGCAGAATTGTGAGTTTGGGTGCTTCATACAAGTTCTAAAAACGAATACAAATCATTTGAAAGTGAGCAAAGACAAATCTTTGCTCACTTTTTTTATCTCTAATAATTTAGGAGCTATTATTAAGCATAAACATGAAATTAACCGAAATTTAAACCTCAATTCCAATCACATAAAAAGAATTGAAATAACAAATACATAACATACGTGTAATCTGCGCAAAATATTGGGAGCGTTAATTCGAATCATAAAATAACACACCAAAATCAATTTTAAAATGAGAAAGTTTTATTCAACATTAGCATTAATTTTAATTTGCACAGGCTTATTCGCCCAAGTCAAATTTTTCGAAAAAGTAAGTTACAAGGGAGCATTTGCACCAGGCAAAGCAATGTGGACCGAAGGATGGTGTAATTGGGATCCTCAGAACACTGCATACCCAGCTACCAACAAAACAGTAAGTGCCGACATCACTACCAATACAACTTGGAGTACCGGTGATGTAGTTTTATTACAGAACAAAGTATATGTTACCAATAACGCAGTATTAACTATTCAGCCAGGTGTAATTATCCGAGGTGAAAAAGCTACTGAAGCAACTTTGATTATTTCACGTGGTTCGAAAATTGTTGCCAAAGGAACAGCAACCAGTCCGATTGTTTTCACTTCTAATTTTGCAGTAGGTGCAAGAGGTTTAGGCGATTGGGGTGGTATCGTTTTATGTGGCGCGGCAAGAACCAATGCTCCAGGAGGAACAGCGGTAATTGAAGGTGGTTTAGATGCAGTAAAAGCAAACTATGGTGGAACCAATGATAATGACAGTACTGGTGCAATTTCATTCGTAAGAATTGAATTCGCTGGTTTTCCTTTCCAACCGGATAAAGAAATCAATGGTTTAACATTTGGTGCAATCGGTTCAAAAACACAAATCGACCACGTACAATGTTCATTCACTAATGACGATTCATTCGAATGGTTCGGTGGAACAGTAAATTGCAAGTACCTCGTTGCTTACCGTGGATTGGATGACGATTTCGATACTGATAATGGTTATAGCGGAATGCTACAGTACTTATTAGGTGTACGTGACCCACAAATCGCTGACCAATCAGCTTCTTCAACTTCTGAAGGATTTGAGTCGGATAATGATGCAGCAGGTTCAGAGAATACTCCATACACTTCGGCTAAATTTTCAAATGTTACTCTTATCGGTCCATACCGTGGAAGCACAACAAATACTATTGATGCAAAATTCCGTCGTGGTCTTCGTATCCGTCGTAACTCATACATCTCGGTATACAATTCATTAATTATGGATTGGACTAGTGGTTACCATATTGATGGTGCTGCTTGCGAACAAAATGCAAATACTGATAGCTTACGTTTTAAAAACAATATCATTGCAGGTAACGCTACAGGTAAGGGCTTACAAGTAAATGCTGGAACTTTTAACATTTACAACTGGTATGCAGGAAAAGGAAATGATACTTTAGCTGCTTCAGCAGGTATTTTAGTAAGTCCTTACAACTATAATGCTCCTGACTATCGTCCTGGCACTACATCTCCAGCAGCAACTGGTGCAGATTTTACCGACGGTTTAATCGCAGCTAATTCTTACACTCCATCTTCTATCGGTATTTCTAGCAACTCAAATCAATTGAATGCAATGATTTACCCTAACCCATCGAAAGGAAACTTCAATGTATCAGTATCATTGAATAACAGTTCAAATGTTATGGTAACAGTACTTGATTTAACTGGAAAAGCAATCAGTGTAAATACTGAAAACTTTAATGCAGGAATCAATACAATGACCATCAACAATAACACGATGGCTGCTGGAATGTATTTAGTACAAATTCAAACAGAAGAAGGTACTACCACACAAAAAATAGAAATTAAGTAATTCGTATAAAACTCTTCATGTAATTGTTAGCCCTTCCGTAGCACGGAAGGGCTTTCTTTTTTAACAGGACATATTATCGAAATTCGTTAAGCCATGCGAATGGCTTGAAATGATGTTTTGGAGCGAGTCCGAATTTTTCAATCGTATTGTTTTTAATATATAGCACGGCGTCTTCAATGGAGTCGGTGACTAAATATAAATTAAGATCACTTTCGGCAATGGTACTTCTTGATTTCATTAAACTAATATGATTCACCACATGCTGATGGAATTCTTTATCGAAAATTACGATAGGGAAATCGGCAATTTTATGTGTTTGAATTAAGGTGATTGCCTCAAAAAACTCATCTAAGGTGCCAAATCCACCGGGCATCACGACAAAGGCATAGGAATATTTTACCAATAATGTTTTTCTTACGAAGAAATAATTGATGCCTACCCAACGATCTAGATAGTCATTCGGCTTTTGTTCAGAAGGCAATACAATATTACAACCTACCGACCTTCCTCCTACTGCTCTAGCCCCCTTATTGGCTGCTTCCATGATGCCTGGACCTCCGCCAGTCATGATGGTGAAACCGAGCTGTGCAATGGCGCCAGCAAGTGCCTCTGTAGTCTTGTAATATTCGTGATCTTCCTTAAAACGAGCTGAGCCAAAAATAGTAACGCAAGGGCCTACAAAATGTAATGTTCTAAAACCACGGATAAAATCGAACATTACCTTGGTGATGAAAGTGAATTCCTTCCAACGTGAATGAGGGCCTTCTAAGAATTTAATTTCACTATTTATAAGAGAAGATTTTTTGGTGGGTGTATTCATAAAACAAAATGCTTTAGTAGAGGAGGTAAAAGTACAAAGTGTTTTAAACAAAAAAAGGTTGCAACAATTGCAACCTTTTCGATGTGGAGTGGGGCGGGATTGAACCGCCGACACCAAGATTTTCAGTCTTGTGCTCTACCAACTGAGCTACCGCTCCTTTTTTTAACGAGGCGCAAATATATCAATTATAATTTATTTACAAAACCATTGTTTTATTTTTATTGAATAATCCGAGCTGCTAAGGGTTTTATGGTAGCTTTGATACCACTAAAGTGGTAATTTTATTTAATTCACAAAAAAATATTTACCTAGTATCAGAAAAATCAATAAACTTGTACCATTAAATCGAAAATTAATTTTTTAACCCTTAAATTTTATCTCACATCATGAAAAAAGTATTATTAACTCTTGTAATTGCTTTATTAGCATTCACAGTAACCAATGCACAAGGAAAGAAAGAAGTTCCAGTTGCTAAACAAAAAGTAGAAGCTACTCGCGGAGCTAATCCAAAAATCAAAAGCGATGTTCCATCAACTGACGTTGAAGCTCCAAAACCAGCTGCAACTCGCGGATCATGCACAGTAGCCTTTACCAATAACACTGGTTACTATGTAAAAATTTATTTAGATGGTAACTACAAAGGAACTTTATCTCCTTACGAAAGTGGATCAGTTACAGTTTATTCAGGTTACACTACCATCTATTGCATCACTACTGGTGGCACTTACGATTGGAGCGCTGCAGGAAATTGCGAAGGTACTTACACTTACAACTTGAATTAATTTCCAGTTAACTTTATAAAAAGCCCTCTGTTATTATAACAGGGGGCTTTTTTATTTTACCTTTGCCCTATGGGAAGATTATTAGCAATTGATTATGGAACCAAGCGTATGGGCATCGCAGTGACCGACCCATTGCAAATTATTGCCACATCCCTTACCACCATCCATCCCAAAGAGGCCATCGATTTCTTCACTAAATATTTTACTGATGAGGTGGTTGATCAAGTGATTTTTGGTGAGCCCAAACAATTGGATGGCACCCCCTCTGAATCGAATGTGCCACTAAAAGCTTTTATCAATTTATTTCGAAAGAAATTTCCCAACATGAAAATTGCAATGATGGATGAGCGATACACGAGCCGGATGGCATTAAACGCCATGATTGATGCGGGTGTGAAGAAGAACCAGCGTCGCGACAAAGGGTTAATTGACAGAACGGCGGCAGTAATCATTCTGCAATCGTATATGGAATCAAAAAGTTAAAAAGATTCCATCTAAGAATCATTTCATCTCAACTTACGCTTCACGAATTTCAAGGCAAACGATATTCTCCACATGGCTTGTATGTGGGAACATGTCGACGGGCTGAACTTTGGTTACCTTATATAAAGAATCGAATAAAGCCAAATCGCGTGCTTGTGTGGCCGCATTACAGCTCACATATACAATACGCTTAGGTTTTGCTTGCATCATTTGAGTAATGACGTCGGCATGCATCCCTGTACGAGGAGGGTCGGTGATAATTACATCGGGGTTTCCGTGTTCCTTGAAAAATTCTTCCGACAATAAATCCTTGATATCTCCCGCAAAGAAGGTGGTATTATGAATATTATTTAATGCGGCGTTTGATTTCGCATCCTCAATCGCTTCCGAAACATATTCCAATCCTACTACATTTTTACAATCGGATGCCAAATAGCAGGCAATACTTCCAGTGCCAGTGTATAAATCGTATACTACATCTTCTTTGGTGAGTTGTGCGTATTCCTTGGCAATATCATAAAGCGTTTTAGCCTGAGGAACATTGACTTGGAAAAATGCCTTAGGAGAGATTTTAAATTTAAGCTCACCTAAACTTTCCATTAGGAAACCATCGCCAGAAAATAGTTCCACTGGCAAGTCGGTGATGGTATCATTGCGTTTATTATTGATAACATACATCAACGATTTAATTTGAGGAAACTTCTCCTTAAGCGCATTCATGATATGTGCGATGATTTCTTTTTCGTTGCTATGAAACATCAGAATAAGCATCCACTCCCCGGCAGTATTGTTTCTAAGAATTAGATTACGGAGCAAACCAACCTGGTCGCGTAAATCAAAGAAGGTGTATTCATTTTCAATGGCGAATTCCTTCACGAAATTTCGAATTTGATTTCCTAAATCGTTTTGCAAATGGCAGTCAACAATATCGAGCACCTTATCAAAACGCCCTGCAACATGCAGTCCAAGGGCTTGATGCGCTTCGGTATCGAGCTGTGCTAAATTGGGCACCCACTTTTTATGTGTGAAGGAGTACTCCATCTTATTGCGATAACCAGTTGTTTGGACTGAACCTATAATTGTTTGGATTTCGGGAAGCTCCACCTTAGCCACATTCACGAGCGATTCAACAACAGTTAATTGTTTTAATCGCAGCTGTGCTTCGTAATTAAGTTGTTGCCATTTGCAACCACTACAATAATCGAAATGAGGGCAAAAGGGTGCACTATATTCAGGACCCCGTTGATGAAAATGCGTTACCGTAGCATCGGCATAGTTGCGTTTCTTTTTATGGTATTCCATATTCACCACATCGCCAGGTACTGTGCGTGTTGTAAATACAACCATATTATCGATACGTGTGATACACTTACCTTCATTCACCGCCTTTTCGATGGTGACATTTTCAAACTTCCTTGATTCCTTCTTCATGATGAAGCGCAAAAATAAGGTTTGCCGACGGCTTTACAGCTCTACTTTACCTGGAAAATGAAGTGATCTGCTTAAAAAAAAGCAAATAGAATTTATAGCTTTATAAATTTGGTGATATTTCGTTGCCCATTCTCATTGAGCTCTAGGATATAGTTCCCTTTGGGTAATGCTTGCACATCGATATTGCCATTGGTATGTAATGTTTGTGAAAGCATACATTGCCCCTGCATATTATATATTTTCACTAAGCCTTCATGAAGGCCGTGAACATTGATAAAATCGATTGCTGGATTGGGGAAAACAGAGAATGGATGTACTTCTTTCTTTGCCGCACTTTTTATACCAGTGGTTAATGATGTACTGCGGAACATCCCTCTTCCAAAAGTTGCAAGATAATAAGTGGAGCCAGTCCAAGGCTGGCGCGTATCAATATACTGACGTACTTGATAAACGGCCACCCTCGATAAACCATTGTTTTGTTCGCTCCAATTCAAACCACCGTCAAAGCTTGCGTACAAGCCATACTCGGTACCCAACAAAAAGGTACTACTATCGGTATAATCGATGGCAGCATCATAACATGGAAAGCCCGGAAGGTTATTGGTGATATTCGTGAACTTCACATTGGCAGCCACATCATTTGCATTGCGAGAGATGAATACATGATCGGAAAATCCGTAATTACCTGTTGCTATAAGCAAGCGATTGGGGTATTTGGGATCGCAAGCAACACCCTGAACGCTAGTACCTTGAGAATTGAAAGGCATGCTTGTAAACGTAATTCCATGCGCTGCGGGATTGGCTTCATAGGTATCGTCGAAAACCGCAGTATTCAAACCTTTTACACGATACAAAGCATTACCTACACCGAAGAAAAGCATGTCACCATCAGCACTAAACTCAACACAATTAACATTCCCTCCAAAGGTTGCCAATTGATACCATTTGGGACCGCTGACTGAAACAAAATTGGTAGCATTCATCGTATAAAAAATAGCGCCATTAACGCCAATAGCAAAATGATTCAAAGTGTCATTGGTAGGGTGTTCCCAAAGTGTAAAAGGAGAACTAAATTGCCCCTTTTTTCCATCAACGATATAGGTAGTTGCTTTCGCATCATAAAATGGATTCATGGCACTATTGGCTCTGTTTCTCCGTAGCGCCCCAAATTGAAATTCAACAAATTTTATTTCATTGGTATCGTGCCAAGCAATTTCGTTGAAGAAGCCATCCCCACCGAGTACACGATAGGACGATTTCACGGTGTTTCCTTTTTTGTCGATAAATAAGGAGCCATTGTCTTGAGTTCCACCAAGTGCATGATCGTCGCGGGAAGCCGCCATGCTATAGAATTGCGTGGTGGTGTAGAGTTTGAAAGAGGGGTAAAATGTTTTAGCTCTATCGCTGCTCTTATAAATTCCACCATCGCATCCTATTATAATTGTATAGGGGTTGGTTCGACGATCCATGGTGATATTATGTAAGTCGGAATGAATAGAACCACCTGTTTGTGTTTGCACAAAATTGGAACCAGTCCCATACCATTCCCATAAGGTAACTCCCCCTACAAATAGGTGGTTTTCATTTTCAGGATCTACAGCGCAACAGATATCATACCAGCCCTGGTCGTTAAACGGATTGAAGTAAGGACCTCCAATTTGAATTAATTTCCAGGTGGCACCTCTGTCGGTACTTCTATAAGCACCATAGCAATCGTTGGTGCCTGTTTTCGAATAAACGGTATACAAGTAATTGGTATTTTTTGATGAGATGGCAATGGTTGAGCGTCCAACACTTCCTACACTTGGCAACCCTGACGAGGAGAGCGTAAAATTGTCGCCATCATTAATACTAATATATATTTTTTTGTTGATGATGGCCATCACGGTACCATCACTATCCGCTTTCACTTCGTTGCAATTTCCAGATACACTGCCTGGAGCTTTCACCCAAGTATTGCCATTGTCGTCGCTGATATACAATCCACCTTCATTACCGGCAAATATTCGATCTCTATTAGAAGATGCGGCCATGAAATAGGTATTGTTCCAAAGTCCACCACCTACTGCAGGATTGGTTTTATTAAGACGCCGAAACTCAGTACTGTCCTTGTCTTTGCGCCATACGCCTCCACCTCTTAATCCACCAATACCTTCTTCACCAGTACTAAAATATATATCGCCATCGGGAGTTTGAGTAATGCTACTCACGCAGAGGTTCTCATAAAAATCGCTGTTATTAGAAATATGATACCATGATGTTCCTCCTGTTTTCGAAATCCATAATCCACCACTTGCTGCCCCCGCATAAATCCAATTTGGATGTTGATTATCGGCAAGTATACCTAGGGTTCGGCCGCCTACATTATCGGGGCCTAATTCCGACCAATTCAATGTTTTTGCATTGGTTTTGGTAAGTGATTTCCCCATAGATGTAATTTGTTGCTCTACCTGATACACATCAGCAGGCTCTACTTTACCCGTTGGTCCTGCTTTTCGTGTTAACTGTAAAGCAAAAAAATCTTCAATAGCTTCTCTTGGCTCAGAAGATTCGGCTACAGGAAGTTGATGAATAAGAACAGTTGAAAAAACGGTAAAGAGCACAAGGGTGCCAATAAGGTAAAATTTCTTCATATATTTTCAAACATAACTTTTTTTGAAGAAACGAAGAAATTAAAAGAGTGCGAAAAGTAGAAAGTCCTATTTCACCTTCTCTACTCTCATCCCAATATCGTGGATACCTTTTAGGTGATCGACACGCATATTTTGTTCTAATTGAAAATGGTAGGTGCCACTCTGATTAAATTTGGGCATACGTGGAATTCTATAACGAATAAAAAAGAGGTCACCTAAGCCTTTGCCAAGAGGCAATCCTTCCTTATCAAACAATTCGCATTCAACACGTTCTTGCTTTTGAGTGCCATCGGGTAATTGTATATTTAGCAAGAAAAACAAATTGCTATACGTGTATTCCGGCTCGAAGCGGATATTTACATAAGCAGCGTACGATGATGCAGTATCATCTATATCTATAGCAAATTCTGGCTTTTCAAGATAGTTCCATTCGGCCTGTTCCATTCGATAATTTTTTTCGAAGAACACCGAGGTATCACAACCGGTAATGGAGAATGCAATAAAAATCAAAATAAATAGATACTTCATAGCGAATGCAAAGGAATTAATTTTTTCCGTCCTTATTCAGGTAACGTAGGTTCATGCCCAGCCATAGCGCACGAGAAATTCGAAAATTGAGCGGAGCCATCAACACCATTAGCAATGCATTGGGGAGAATTAATGCCCAGAGGTTCCATCCAAAAAAATAGAACAACCAGCAGAGATTGAAAAATATGAATCCTGAGGTAAGGGCATAGCTCACATACATGGCACCCCAATAAAATCCGGGCTCCTTGCTTGTAAAAGAAGTACCACATTCGGAGCATTTTTCATGCATATCCGCCATGGTGCTATACTTGTATGCGTTCGTATTCACAAACAAATTGCCTTTGCCACAATTAGGGCATTTCTGTTTCAGGCTAGAGATAATGATACTGGGTTTCTCGCTCATACTACTGTTATTAAAAATTAACGTACGATAATTTCATGTACACTTCTTGCAGATGAAAACTTAATTACATTGAGGGCGAAGTTGCGTTCGGTGAGCGTATACAATTTGCCATCGAGGCTATAATCGTTGGCTCTGAAAGGGACGCCATGTAATAAGATTTTATACTTATCGTATTGAGTTGCAAAACTACCATTTATTGTTTGACGAATACGCAAACTTTTTTTGTCGCCTTTCAGTTCAAATCGAACAACATTATAATTTCCGTTTTTGTAGCCAAAATTATCTCCAGCGTCTTCGTACATCTCGCTTGTAAATTCACCATCTTTATAATAAACATATAAAGTTATTTCTTTGATAGGTTTCTCACCAATATATTGAATCTTAGGGTAGGTAGGAACCACGGCTCCCGCTTTTATAAAAATAGGAATTTGATCTAAAGGAGTAGGAATGGTAACTTCATTATTCCCTTTATAAAACTGGTTGTTCCAGTTGTAATACCAATCTCCTTCGGGTAAATAAACATTTTTCTCTTGTTGAGATTCTAGCATTACCGGGGCAATGAGCAGGCTATCACCAAACATAAATTCCTCATTGCGCGTATACGTTTCAGGGTTGTTTTGTGCGATGAAACTCAATGGCCTCATCATGGGCATACCATGACGTGAATATTGCCAGAAGGTGGTATAGATATAAGGCAAGAGACGGTAACGCATCTCAATAAATTTCTTGCTGATGGCTTCATATTTTGCACCAAAACTCCAGGGCTCCTGATCAAAATTATCTTCATTACTTGCACTGTGTGTGCGCATAAATCCATTGAACACCGCCATTTGAATCCAACGCACATAAAGCTCTCCATTGGGCTGGCCAATGAATCCGCCGATATCACTGCCTGCGAAGGAAACACCACTTACACTCAATCGTTGTAATTGCTGGGAAGCCAACCAAAGATGTTCCCATGAGGCAGTATTGTCGCCAGTCCATACACTGGTAAATTGTTGAACGCCCGCATAGCAACTGCGTGTAATGGCAAATGGACGATGTGGCATCAAGAATTTACGAATGCCTTGCACCGTAGCTTTGGTCATGAGGTGTCCATAAATATTATGTGCTTTGCGATGACTGCAAGGTGCTCCATCATAGTCGTGACGCACATCTTCGGGGAACGAACCAATTTCAAAAACAGCAGGTTCATTCATATCGTTCCATACACCCCGAACTCCTGTATCTATTAATTCGTCGAATAAATTGGCCCACCACTCGCGAACCTTAGGATGGGTATAATCCGGAAACACACATTTGCCGGGCCATACATCACCTTCCATTAAAGCGCCATCGGCACGTTTGCAAAACACATCGAGGGCCAAGCCTTCATTATAAATTTTATATTCTGGGTCTACTTTAATTCCAGGATCGATGATCACTACCGTTTTAAAACCTTGCTCGGCAAGTTCTTTCATCATCTCCTTGGGTGCCGAAAAATTCTCCTTATGAAAAGTAAAACAGCGGAAGCCATCCATATAATCGATATCGAGATAGATGGCATCACATGGAATTTGTCGTTTTCTAAACTCCATAGCCACTTCTTTAACTCGCTCCTGGGTATTATAGCTCCATCGGCATTGATGGTAGCCCAATGCCCATAGGGGTGGCATTTCGGGGGTGCCAGTAAGCTTGGTATATTCTTGGGTTACAGTAAGGAGTTCCGGACCATAAATAAAGTAGTAATTCATCTCACCACCTCTGGCCCAATAGCTGCTGGCATCGGCACGTTCACTGCCAAAATCAAAGATGGTACGAAATGTATTATCGAAAAAAATACCGTACCCTACATTATGATGCAGGCCATAATAAAACGGAATATTTTTATAGAGTGGGTCGGTTCCTTTACCATAGGCATAGGCATCGGTACCATAATTTTCAAATCGTTTGCCGCGAATATTAAATTCAACAGGCTTATCGCCCAAACCAAAGAATGCTTCTTCCTCTTGAATTTTCTTACTATTGAAAACAATCTTCCCGCCTTTAAGCAGGTAGTGCATCCAATGAAAGCCCGCTTCATCTTCATTTATCACCAGGCCATTGAGGTCGGTAATCGTAACTTTTAAGTTCTCTTTATCTATTTTACAAATAACAAGTGAGGTAGTGATTAGGAATTCCTTTTCTTCTTCCTGCACAAAAAGTTCGATGATAGATTCGGCATAATTTTCAGCGATGGCATAGCTGAAGTCGCGTTCAAATTTACCTTCTGTGGCATAGCGAAATCGAAGGATGCGATCGCTTAGCACTTTTACTTCCAGAATAATTTCGGCTTTGGTATGAAAATAAAATGTATTCCCTTCTCTTCTGAATTTGGTAATGGTATCGGGGGAATATTTACGAGAGTATTTCTCGTTTTTGGCTTCAATTTGCATGAGAATATATTGAGGACCCTCTTCATGGTCCTAAAAAAAATAAATACTAAAACATTAAATTTTTGCAGGAAGAGTCACATCGTGTTCAATGTGAAACTTCACCAGGTCGTTGATGGGTGAGCGTAGCATATTACCCACTTTCATTTGATATTTATTTTCGCTGATATCGGTTAAGATTTCGCGAAAGCTATATCCCACGCTGCCTATACAGTTGAAAGTATAGCTGCGATAATCGGGATAATGGGAGACTAAATTTTTAAAGAAATCTTCGAATGAATCGCGAACAAGCATATGAATATATTCATAGCTTGAGTGGTCGGCGGCGAAATTGCAAAAGCTCGCCAACGTGCGATTTTGAAAAGGCTTGGTGTAGATATCGTGAAATATCTCTTCATTATTTTGGTATCCGTATTTGGCTTTGAATGCCGCAGCAAGGGTTTCTGGAAAATACCCACGCATGTAATCACGCACAATTTTTTTACCTATGTATGAGCCACTTCCTTCATCGCCCATAAGGTAACCTAATGAGTCGATATTATGAATGATATCATAACCATCGTACAAGCAAGTATTGGCGCCTGTTCCAAGTATGGCTGCAAATCCTTTTTCTCTTTTGAGTAAGGCACGAGCGGCGGCGAGCAAATCGTGTGTGATTAATATTTGTGTATTGGGAAAATTTGCATGAATCCCTTTATGAACGATTTCATTTTTTTCGGGAGTGCTGCAACCTGCACCATAGAAAAATATATTCTTTATTTCTGAGCCATTTAATTGAGGTAGGAGCTGCTCTTTTATCGAAGCTGCAATTTGTTCTGTCGACCAGAAATATGGGTTATAACCTTCGGTACGAAATTCACCTACCGTATTTTTTTTATCGTCGAGTAAGGTCCAGGCAGTTTTAGTTGAACCACCGTCAGCTATTAGTATCATGTTTCGAAAGTAGGATTTTTTTAGGAATTCACCTCCATGATTCAAGACAGTGAATTAGGGAAGCTACCTGACAGGAAAGTGTAAATTAGTTGATTATTTGCCGTTGTATTTATTCATCGCATTTTCCAATCCGCCGAGCATAAATTCCTTGATGGCTTCAATGCATTTTGGAATGCGTTCCTGAAGTCCTTTCGCCTCTTCATCACTCCAGGTACCAAGCACATAATTCACCTGCTTGCCTTTTGCAAAATCATTTCCAATACCGAATCGCAATCGAGGATATTTCTGTGTTCCAAGCACCTCTTGTATACTTGTTAATCCATTATGTCCTGCATCACTCCCACTGCCCTTGATACGTATTTCTCCAAAGGGGAGGGCCAAATCATCCACCAAGGTGAGGCTATTGATGGTTTCGATATTATTTTCTTTTAACCAATAACGCATGGCATTACCACTCAAATTCATATAGGTAGATGGCTTAATGATATAAACCTTTTTGCCTCTGAAAGACCCTTCGGCGGTAGCGGCAAGCCGGCCTGTTGTGAAACTTATTTTCAGCTCATCGGCCAAAGCATCAGCGATAAGAAATCCAATATTGTGGCGGGTGAGCTCATATTCGGCTCCGATATTACCCAATCCAGTAATTAAAAATTTTTGCATGAACTCTTTTTCTTATTTGATTTCCATACACAATTCCACCAATACTCCAGCTGTATCGCGAGGGTGCAGGAAGGCTACCATTTTATTGTCGGCTCCCTTTTTAGGAAAACCTTTAAGCAACTCAAATCCTTCTGCCTGTAGGCGTTTCAGCTCCGCATCGAGGTCATCTGTTTCAAAGGCAAGATGATGAACCCCTTCTCCCTTTTTCTCTATAAACTTGGCAATGGCAGAGGTTTCGGCAGTTGCTTGTAACAATTCAATCTTTGTTTGATTTATTTTAAAAAAAGAAGTGATCACATTTTCGCTTTCTACGGCTTCATGTTTATAGGGCGCAATGCCGAGCAATCGTGTATAAAGTGCATCGGCAGCCTCCATGTTTTTCACGGCAATTCCTATATGTTCAATATTGGTAAGCATAGCGCGAAGATAATTAAAACGCCCATTTAAGAAACAATTGGCAGGCTTTGTTCGTACACCATTCTCCATCCTTCCCATTCGCCCCAGTCGCTGATGGTTTCGTTATGCCAGATGGCGGTGAAAGTGCCATTCACTTCTTTCACTTTATTGATAAGCATTTGAATGGTATCGATCGCTTGTTGCGGACTGAGTTGCATGTAATTTTTAAGTGTTACATCCATTACACAAAAAGGATGCAGCTCGAGCACCGATACCTCATTTGCACTCAGGTCGAACCAACGAAAGGCATGTGCCGTTCCTGCCCTAAAACCAATGGTTTCTGCATAACCCATGCTATACTCATGACGAATGCCTGCCTCAATTAAATTTTGAAAAGTGATGGGTAAATTAAACCGAAGATAATGTTGCCGACTTGTGGAAACAGGCATCTTTTGAAATTCCACCAATCGCTTAATTTCCTTTCTCATCAATACTAAATCGTTGAATGAAAAGTACGAGGGGTGGATCCCGAGGGTAACATTTTCTTGCAATAGTTTCATCCGATTTTGAAACGCCGGATTCATGTAGTTCACGTTCTTATCATAGGCACCATAATCAGCAAGAAGTAAAAAAATTACCGATTGCAACTTTCTTTCATCATGCAGTTTTAGGATATATTCGAAGGTGTCGAAAGGGTCGGGAGCCTTATTAAGCAGTACTTTGAATCGCATCAACCCATCCTTGAATCGGGCATTCAGCAGGTCGCGAAGCAACCCACCCATATTTCGTTTCCATCCTTTCTCTTTATAACAAAATGCCTGATCAATATCGAGGGTGTTGAAGAACTGATATGTTTCGGGTTTGCATTCGAGCAGTGGGTAAAAGGCTTGCAGTTCCGTTTTAAATTCGGCCACCCATAAATCGACGATCGGGGTGTCGAGCACACCCAATTTATGCAGGATGGAGCCGGTATGTAGGAAGCGGCCCTGAGTATCCACGGTATTGGCACCATATTCTTCCATTCGAGAGAGACAATAGAATACAGCCCCAAAAATATCGAAGGGCAATTCGCCTCTCGAAGCGTGAAAAAGTGTCTTTAATCCTTTGTAGTTGCCTATCTCACCAAAATTTTCATTGATGGCAGTATCGAATAAAAGCGTGCCAGCCTCTATATTAAAACAATTGGCAAACTGGAGGCTGCTATAGTTAATTCGGGGCAAGGTGCTACTCTCAAACTCCTGCTCAGAGTCGGTTATGGTGGGTTCGAGGCCCATGCGGTAGGTTAAAACCCAATGCAGTGTGTATAAAAAGCGCGGGGTACGGTGTGGCGAGAAAACTAAAACTTCCGTCATAAGAGCGTTGCGTACAAGGATGCAAATTAGTAATTTCGCCCGTTCATAAACAAATTATTTACTACGATATCTTACCCTATGAAAGTCGCATTGATTACCGGAGTTACCGGACAAGACGGAGCCTACCTATCCGAGTTTCTATTAAACAAAGGATATATGGTTCATGGGATAAAGCGACGTTCATCGCTCATTAATACCGACCGTGTTGACCATCTTTACCATGATCCGCATGAAAAGAACGTGCGTTTCAAAATGCATTATGGCGATTTAACGGATAGTACGAACTTGATTCGTATCATCCAGGAAGTGCAGCCTGATGAAATTTATAACTTGGCAGCCATGAGTCATGTGCAGGTAAGTTTTGAAACACCAGAGTACACGGCCAATGCCGATGGTATTGGAACCTTGCGTTTGCTTGAAGCCATCAGAATTTTGGGGCTTACCGAGAAAACCAGAATCTATCAGGCTTCTACCTCTGAGCTATATGGATTGGTGCAAGCTGTTCCTCAAAGTGAAACAACACCATTCTATCCACGCAGCCCTTATGCTGTTGCAAAGATGTATGCCTATTGGATTACCGTGAATTATCGTGAAGCATATAATATGTATGCTTGTAATGGTATCCTCTTCAATCATGAATCGCCAGTACGCGGAGAAACCTTTGTGACACGCAAGATTACCCGTGCCGCAGCACGCATTGCATTGGGGATGCAGGAGAAAGTATTCCTAGGAAACCTAAGTGCACGACGCGATTGGGGACATGCCAAGGATTATATCGAAGCAATGTATCTCATCTTACAACAAGATAAAGCCGAAGATTTTGTAATTGCCACAGGAGTTACGACACCAGTGCGTGACTTCATTCGCATGGCTTTTGGAGATGTAGGAATCACCGTTGAATTTAAAGGAAAGGATGCAGAGGAAATAGGTATCATCACCGCTATCGACAAATCGCGTTTTGAATTCTTGGAATTGAATACATCGAATTTAAAAATTGGACAAGAAGTTGTAGCCGTAGATAAAAGATATTTCCGACCTACCGAAGTAGACTTACTCATAGGCGACCCTACCAAAGCGCATACCAAGCTTGGCTGGAAACCCAAATACGATTTGCCCATGCTCGTGAATGACATGATGAAAGGCGATTTGAAATTGATGAAAAAAGAATTGTTCCTGAAAGACCATGGATTCAAAACCCTTAATTATTTCGAATAAATAGAACATGGAAAAATCGGCCAAAATATATATTGCCGGACATCGTGGTATGGTGGGCAGTGCGATGCACCGTAAATTAGTGAGCGAAGGTTTTAATAATATTATCACCCGAACCTCTGTCGAGCTCGATTTGAGAAATCAGGAAGCGGTAGCACAGTTTTTTGCAAGTGAGAAACCCGAATATGTTTTTTTAGCCGCAGCGAAGGTTGGAGGTATTATGGCCAATAATACTTACCGTGCCGATTTCATTTATGAGAACCTTATGATGGAAGGAAATATCATTCATCAAAGTCATTTGCATCAAGTTAAAAAACTGATGTTCTTTGGGTCGTCATGTATCTATCCTCGATTGGCACCACAGCCTATCAAAGAGGAATATTTACTCACCGGATTGCTTGAAGACACCAATGAACCTTATGCCATTGCCAAGATTGCTGGTATAAAATTATGCGATGCATATAGAGCCCAGTATCAGCATAATTTTATTAGTGTAATGCCAACTAACTTGTATGGCTATAATGATAATTATCATCCGCAAAATTCCCATGTATTGCCCGCATTGATTCGTCGTATACACGAAGCGAAAGAATCGGGGGCTGCAGAAGTAGTGGTTTGGGGAACAGGTTCGCCACTGCGCGAATTTTTATTCGCCGATGACCTTGCCGATGCGTGCTTTATGTTGATGCAGAATTATAATGAGCCCGGCATCATCAATATTGGAAGTGGAACCGACCTTAGTATAAAAGAACTTGCTTTCCTTATAAAGGATGTTATCGATTTTAAAGGCAATATAATATTTGATACTACCAAGCCCGATGGAACACCTAGAAAGTTGATGGACAATAGCAAATTGAAAAGCTTGGGCTGGTCGCCTAAAACCAACTTGAGAGAAGGCATCGAAAAGTCTTATCATGATTTTCTATCTAAAGCCAATTCGTAAATTAGTGTTAAGTACCATTTGATGGCATTGTGATTGCCTTCAGTGAAACAACCAAACAATCCCAATTATGAACTTCAAATTTTACTCCTTCCTATTTATTGTTGCCACCTTAGCTTTCGCAGCTTGTTACAGTGGTAAAAAGGCTTTAAAACACGGACAATACGACACTGCTGTAATACAAGCCGTGAATCGTTTGAAACAAAAACCAAGTTCTTCAAAAGCCATTAATGCATTAAAAGATGCCTACCCAATGGCGATTCAATATCATACCGACCGTATTAAAACATTATTACTAAGCAACGATAATTACCGTTTCGACAATATCATTAATGAATACCAATCGATGAATTCGCTCTATGATGCAATTCAGGTTTGCCCAGCAGCGAAAGGTATTGTATCGGCTCAACGCTATACCAGTGAAGTAAATGAATACAAATTAAAGGGGGCGGAATTACACTATGCCTTGGGACAAAAATTTCTAGACAAGCAAAACAAGAACGATGCAAAAACTGCTTATAACGAATTTGAAAGAGCTGCCAATTTAATGCAAGGCAATTTCAAAGATTGTGATCAGAAGATGAAGGAGGCGATGGATTGGGCTGTAACCAAGGTGATTGTATTGCCGGTGGAAGTACATAGCAATAGCTTAAAGATGAGTAATGATTATTTTCAAAATAAAATAATTCAATACCTTTATGAGCATCGCATTAGCAAGTTCGTTGAGTTTTACAGTGAAGCCGAGGCAAAGAAATACAATACCCGCATTGATGAAATATTAGATTTAAGTTTTGATGAGTTTGTTGTTGGTCAGCTTACCACCGAAAAGCTTCAACGCGAGGTATCAAACGACTCGGTGGTAGTTGGAGAAACAAAAATTTATATCGAAGCCACAAAGCGCGATACCATTGTTAAGGTGTATGGAAAGGCTAAAGCAACCTTATTCGTAACCCGCAGAATTATTGAGAGCAAGGGCATCTTGGATATGAAAATTGTAGACAAAAAAAGCAATGCCATATTGCAAAACGAAAAGATGCCCGGATCTTATACTTGGGTGAATCAGTTTGGATATTATCAAGGTGATGTGAAAGCATTGAAGCCTGAAGACTGGGAACTTACTAAAGGAAAAGAGTTGCCTCCACCCCCACCCCAAGATTTATTCATAGCCTTTACACAACCTATTTTCAACCAGTTGATAAGTAGGATAACACAGCGTTATAGCAGCTACTAATAAGAAGGAAATTGCTGTAATTATTTCGTTTACAAATAAGAAACGTGATTAGTTGGGTTATTTAACGAACTACCCACTTCACTTCTTCAGCCCCATTTTCGAAGGCAATGAAACGTGCCAACACGAAAAGATAATCGCTCAAACGGTTCAAATATTTAATTACCCCATCTTCAACCTCCTCCGCTTCGGAAAGATGCGTTGCACAACGTTCGGCGCGACGGCAGATGCAGCGGGCCACATGAGCCGTTGATGATACAGGGTGACCTCCAGGTAAAATAAAATATTTGAGTTCTGGCAATACCTCATTCATAGCATCTATTTCGGTTTCGAGTAATACTATTTGCGCTTCTTCGATAGGTGGCAGTTGCATTTTCGAAACCCCTTTATCTTCGGCTAAATGAGAGCCAATGACGAATAGATTATTTTGAATTTGAAATAAAATTTCACGAGATTGATCGTGCTTAAAACTATCGCGAACCCAACCTATATAGGAGTTTAACTCATCAACAGTGCCATAGGCTTCAATTTTTAAATGATGCTTCGGAACTCGCGTGCCACCGATAAGTGAAGTTTCTCCGCTATCGCCAGTCTTGGTATATATTTTCATGGAATAATTTTTTTTTGAAAGATGCAAAGGTAGGATAACCCCTTGAATGCAGGGCTTTGCATAAGAGATATTTTAAACTATTCCTAGGCTAAATCAAAGAATACCAATATTATGGCGGGATTCGAATGTGTATAGTCTGTTCATATTTTCCAATTATTCATATACACATAACATTATTTTTGCTTCTTGGTATTGTATACCTATTAACCTTGAAAGTACAATTATTTATTCCGTGTTTTATTGATCAGTTGAAGCCGAGTATCGCTTTCGATATGATTAAGGTATTGGAGCGTGTGGGCGTAGAAGTGGATTATAATCCAAATCAAACCTGCTGCGGGCAGCCGGGATATAATGCAGGATACTGGGATGAGGCCAAGTCGGTAGGGCAAAAGTTTTTGAAAGAGTTTGATGGAGAAAATTACATTGTAACTCCTTCAGCCTCGTGCACAGGAATGGTACGAAGCGGTTACTCTCATTTATTTCACAATACCGCATCACACAATGCTTGCCGTAATGTTCAAAAAAACATATTCGAGCTTTCCGAATTCTTGATTGATGTATTAAAGATAGATGATGTAGGTGCTACATTCAAAACAAAAGCCACCTATCATGATAGTTGCAGTGCTTTAAGAGAGTGCAATATTCATTCACAACCTCGACAATTATTATCGAAGGTGAAAGGATTGGAATTGGTGGAGCTTAAAGATAATACTGTTTGTTGCGGATTTGGAGGCACGTTCGCGGTTAAGTTTGAACCCATTTCGGTAGCCATGGGTGAGCAAAAAATAAATAACGCGGTAGATACAGGAGCCGAAATTTTGATTAGCTCCGATTATAGCTGCTTATTGCATCTGGAGGCTTATGCTAAGAAACACAATTCCCCTATTCAGTGTATGCATATTGCCGAAGTACTGGCGATGCAGGTTTAGTTCGCCATTTTAATCCTTTCACTCATTTTTTGCATTTGCTTATTTATTACACTTTATATTTGCCCGCATGGAGGATTTAGAGTTTGAAATTTTGGATGCCATCTACTTTGTAGAGCCATTTGAAACCATTTTGAATGAGGTATCAGAAAAACGCTTTGGGGTAGTGAAAGAGTGTTTGCGTAAATT
>CANLPK010000046.1 GCA_947492885.1 Bacteroidota bacterium | reverse complement strand
TTAAAGAAAAACTTCGCTTCAATGCTTTTGAAATTGTGGTGGCAGATGTGAGAAATGAAGTTCGAATGGAGAATGTATTCGCCACCTTCAAGCCGCATGTAGTATATCATGCAGCCGCCTATAAGCATGTGCCACTGATGGAAGACAATCCAAGTGAAGCAATTAATACCAATGTTTTCGGAACCAAAGTCGTGGCTGATCTGGCAGTACGTTATCGAATTGAAAAGTTTGTGTTTGTAAGTACAGATAAGGCAGTGAACCCTACTAGTGTGATGGGGTGTAGCAAACGAATAGCAGAAATTTATATCCAGTCGTTAAACGAACATTTGTTCAAGGTTGGAGGTGCTACTTATACCCAATTTGTAACTACTCGATTTGGAAATGTACTTGGTTCAAACGGTTCTGTAATTCCTGTTTTTCAAAAACAAATTAAAGAAGGTGGGCCAGTAACAGTCACACATCCCGATATCACTCGTTATTTCATGACCATACCCGAAGCTTGTCAATTGGTATTAGAAGCAGGCGCCATTGGCCGTGGTGGTGAAATCCTAATCTTCGATATGGGTGAAAGTGTTCGTATCGTTGATTTAGCACGCAAAATGATAAAATTGGCTGGAATGGAACTAGGTAAGGATATTCAAATTGTGTTTTCAGGACTTCGACCTGGTGAAAAATTAAAGGAAGAATTACTTAACGACAAGGAAAAAACAATCCCAACACATCATCCTAAAATAATGATAGCGCATGTTCAAAGTTATAAATATGAGCAAGCATATCGCGAACTTGAAGACTTAATAAAACTTTTCAAAACGCAGAATAATGATAGTATCGTAGCAAAAATGAAAATCATTGTTCCTGAGTTCATCAGCAAAAATTCCGTGTTCGAATCATTAGATGCCGGTGTAATTCAATAAACTTCTTTACTAAAAGCTGTTAACAATAACATCTGTTTGCAATCAATCATTGCACTTTTGCCCTATCAATTTTATATATATGAAGCACCTATTACTTACCCTCCTTGTTGTTTTTGTAGCATACCAGTCAAATGCACAAAACACCAAAAACAAAGCAGCACAAGAAAAGGTAAAAACTGCCTCTAAAAAAAAGGAAGTTAAACCTACTACACCAGAGGTAATTTACGACAAAGCAGAAATTAAATTCGATTCCACCTCACACAATTTTAATGAAGTATTTGAAGGAGTTGACGCAATTTATGTTTTTACTTTTTACAATATCGGTAAGGAACCCTTAACTATTTCGGATGCCCGCCCTGGCTGTAGCTGTACAGTAAGTGACTTTACACACGAACCTATAATGCCGGGGAAAAGTGGCAGCATTACAGTTAAGTACGCTACGCATGGCCGTGTGGGGGTATTTACAAAATCAATCACTGTAACTTCTAACTCATCCATTTCACCTGTTGTAACACTTATTATTTCGGGGAGTGTAATTGCTGGGCCTCAAGAAGTTCATTAATTCAATAAATGTAAAATAATGTTAAGCCCTATTTCTGTAAATAAAGGATAACTTACATTTGAAACCTAAATAAATAATTCCATCATATTTTAATATCATTTACTCTCATCATGAAAAAGTTCACACTGACAATTGCTACCATCCTATTAGGAGCAATGGTAACATTCGCACAAACAGGAAACAAAATGGCTCCTAAGAAGCCTGCTACTCAACCAGCACCTAAAGCTACTACTGCAACAGTTCCAGCTACTCCAGCTTCTACTCAACCTGATTTTTTATTCGAAGCTGAAAGCCACGATTTCGGTACTATACCTGAAGGAACTCAAGCAACTTACGAATTCAAATTTACAAACACTGGTAAAGAGCCTTTAATCATTAGTAATGTACAAGCATCTTGCGGTTGCACTACTCCAAAATGGAGCAATGAGCCAATTGCACCTGGAAAAACAGGAACAATTACCGCTTCTTATAATTCAAGTGGCCGTCCAGGACCATTCACAAAAAGCATTACTGTTACTTCAAATGCTAAATCTTCACCAAAAGTATTAACTATCCAAGGTGTTGTTGAAGCAAAGCCTGTTGAACAACCTTCACCAGTTGTTGTACCAGAGCAACCTAAAAACTAAAATATTGTAATATTTTTGTAAAACCCCTTCATAATCTGAAGGGGTTTTTTTATTCTCGTTAATTAAACCTTTATTGCATTTTTATTCCATACAGGTCATGCCAAAAATTGTCGTTTTAAGTTTTACCATCCTCTTCTCCTTAATTAGCTTTCAACTCTATACCAATGCTGGTGGACCAACTTATGGGGTTGCAGGTGAACCACCCTTAAATGAAACCTGTAATGTTGGAGGATGTCATACAGGTAGCCCTCTCAATAGTGGGAGTGGATCTACTGCTATCATATGTCTCGATTCTTTAGGAAATATTGTTACTGCCTATATACCCAATCATACTTATACAATTAAACTTAGTATAAGTGAAGGTAATAAAACTAGATATGGTTTTGAGGCGATTGTGTTGCGAGGCATCGGAACCAATAGTACAGCGGTAGGTACTATGATAATTACTTCTCCCGATTCTACCCAATTATTTGGTCCATCTAATCGTAAAAATATCATGCACAAATTAGCGGGTATTGATTTTGCAACGAATATTGGAACATGGCAATTTAATTGGAAAGCCCCTTCCGGTAATTTTGGAACTGCCATCGTATATGCAGCATTCAATGCTACAAATCGTTCCAACTCAATTAGTGGTGATGTAATTTACACGAATTCCTTGGCAATTGATGGAACAGGCATATCAGGAGTTCCTTACGAAACCAACGCAACAATATTAAGTTACTTTCCAAACCCAGTAACATCTTCTTTACAACTAAATTTTTCAGATGACGCTACTATTAAAGTTTATAACCTCTATGGTGACATTATGAAATCACAAACGGAAGCTCCTAATCCAACAATTGACGTTAGTGATTTAAAACCTGGAATTTATCTTCTAAAAATTATTTCGTTTAAAGAAACTATTACTTTGCGATTTGTGAAAATTTAGAAAGACCCCTTTTTAATCCGCTTATTTAATAATGCTATTCCATTGCGAGTACTTGACAAGATGGCCGGTGCATCATGGGTAGATAATTCATGTAATAACGGTATTAGTTCCTCCTTTAGTTCCGGATATCTCATACAAGTATCAACCAATAAATTAATGCTAAGCGATTTAACTGCAATTGCTTCGCTCGCACTGTACAGATAGCCAAAACAGATATCTACCACAGCACCGAGCATTTTATCTGGTACTTTAATAAATTGAAATACTTTCAGTGTATTGCGTTTTACAGCATCATGAATTCCAACTTTGTATAAGTGATTCAGTAATGGTTCAATATGGTTCTTAAATAGCCCTGGGTGAGCCTCTGCGCAATAACCTAATACCCAATAACCACGTTGCACTAAAAGCGGTTCATTGCCTAAAACAAGCTTCATTAACGCATTAAACCGTGTTGAATTGTTGCCAATATAATTAGCTATGGCTATTGTTTGACGTTTACTATGCTCCTGGAGCAAGGCTTCCTTGATATCCATTTACAATTTATAGGAACAAATATAAGACTCCTATGCCCGAATTGGTAAAAGCCCATTTCATGTTCTTCATTACCATTTCTTCAAACTCCTTTCGGGTCATACTCTGTTTCTTTTGCTTTGGCATGGGTGTCGTTTGACTCTCCATTGAAGTCACCTTTTGAGCATAATAACTTACGTGTAATCTCGGAACCACAACACCCAAAATCATTCCGGGCAGGCCGTTAAATTGTTCTGGGCCACCGCTAATTTGAATTCTCTCTGTATAAAATGCAACTACAAAAATAGAGTCATTAATGATGGCAGTAGCTTTTTTGCATTCAATACCAGCAATCATCCTTGTTTCGTTTACTAGTTTCCAGTTTATCTTTGGCAAAGAGTCTTTTACGGTATAAACATCACTATAAATAGCCCGCTTTACAATGTTTTGTTCAAGTGCAAAAAAGGTTATAATTTCATTGTCCTTAGAATAAACAGCCCATGAACCACTCTTTTGATCATCTTCACTGGTTTTTGTATAAACGGAAGTGTCTTGATTAAACTTCAAGTCAAAAGTCGAGATATAAAACTTTGGAAAGCTTTCAATATTGTTTTTAGCCCATGAATTCCCTTCTAATACTTTATGTATTTGTACCTTACGCTCATAGGTTATTACTCCCTTATTGATGAAATTTTGGGCATATCCAATCACTGAAAGTAAAATAAAAATCGTTGCAAGTATGATTCGATTAATAGTCATCATCATCTCCGTTCTTATGAATGCCTCCTTTGTTTGAAAAATTATAGGTGAATGAAATCATAAAATACCTACCTAATACATTGTGCTGCGAACGAGTAATTGTTGAAGCACTTTGATATAAATTATAGCCATTATTCTGATTTAAGAGATTATAGCCTACCAACCCCAATTCTCCTTTATTCTTAAAGAGTTTGTATCCTCCATTGGCTTCCAACATGTGAGTAGTATACGGAGCTGCTGTAGCGGTATTACTTTGGTTTCTATTATAGGAGTAATCCCATGCGAAATAAAAGTGTTTCAAAAAGTTATACTTTCCCGAAGTTCCAATTGAATTCCCAGTGATATTCGTAGCGGTGGTAATCGTTCCTACGTTTTTATTTGTGCCATATGACAAATTGTATTTAAGACTCACATTAAGTACTTTTTCTATTGAATATTCAAATTCACAACCAATAGAATTCTGAGCGTTAAAGCTTCTATTCTTTACGTCGTTTACTATATTATTACCATTGTTAGTATAGAAGCTATATTCTATTGAAACACGAAGAAGATCCTTTAAAATGCTTCTGCCTATCGTCGACCACACGCTTATTCCCGATGTATTATCGCCATTAATGGTCATATACCGGGTTATTCCTTCGTTACTAAAGGTGCTCTTTTGAGTGAAATCACGCTGTGTTAAATTGTAACTAATATTTGCATAAAAATACTTGCTATGCTGAACACTGTACTTATGTACAAAAACATTCAAACGATGCTCATAAGCTGCAATTAACGTTGGGTTACCAATGTTTATACTTAGTGGGTTTGAGTAATCTTTGATCGGTTGTAATTGATTTATTTGGGGTTGTTGGTTGTTCCCTGAATACCTTAAATGCAAATTCATATTGTTAGGAAAGGTATATCGCAATTGTAAGGATGGATTAATTGCATTATAATTAAGGCTTTTATTGTTGGTACTATTTAACAAGTCGATGCGTTGCTGTTCACCCAATTCGTCGCTAATAGAAATAGAACTATTTAATTTTTTATTCGTGTATCGAAGGCTAAAGCCTGTTTCGTGTTTATTGGAATTGAATTCAAATTGATTACTCAATGTATCTAGTGATAAAGTGTATTCTCCAATAGGGTCTTTTACTTTTGAAAATATTGCAGAACTGCTTGTTGCAAATGTTGGTTTATAATGAAGTTCTAGTAGCCATTTTTTACCAAGCGATTCGGTATATGATACTTTTACACTTGTTGTTTGGGCGGCCATATCTTGATCGTTTTTTTGATTAAGAGTATCCTTCCTTGATAATAAACCTCCATTATAATATTGTTGCCGGGTATTCACATACTTAGTCTTAGCCGAATTATTTATATCAAGGCTGGCGTTTATTGATAGTGTGCGTCCAATATGCCTAAACTTATGCGATAATAATAACGACTGAGAATAATTGGTGGTTTGTGTGTTTTGATCAATACTCCTTTCACTATTATTTACCGAATCAAATTGGCTGTTGAGCGTCTCACTATAATATCCTCCTTGGAGTTTTACTTCCTTTATTTTGGCTGTTACTGAATAGGTTAGTTTATTATTCGAATCCAAATCAAATACCAATCGCGCTGAAGGTGTATGCAATTTTAACGAAGCATGATATTGTTCGGAATCATTCTTTAGGTAAACAGAGTCATTGATGGATTGTCGAGTATTGGTGGTCCTCAAGATGTCACGGTTACCGCTATTAAAACTATAACTTGCATTCAATCCGAGTTTCTCCTTCATAAACTTGTTTGAGTAATTTGTGCCACCATTGATAGAATTACTCACCCCTTCATCACCATCAAGAATATCATCTTCGCTGGAGTAGTAGGTATACATGTATCCATCTTCATAAACAGTATTGTTAGCGCTTGCACCATAATTTTTACGATCGCTCCAGCTTAAACTATTACCTCCAATATTCGATTGGGTTACATACGCAGATAGTTTTTGCTTGTTGTTGAAGATATTTATCATGGCACCATTATCAAAGCTATTAGGCATGCCAGCTCTTGAATACACCTTGCCAAAAAAACCCTTTTTAAACTCATCTTTAAGTTTTAGGTTAATTACAGTATTCTTCTCTCCGTCATCCACTCCTGTAATTGTTTCCTGATCCGTCTTCTTATCATAAACTTGAACTTTATCAATCATTTCGGCTCTGATATTTTTGGTGGCCAAGGTTGGATCCTCGCCAAAAAACTCCTCTCCATCAACATATACTTTATTTACCGCTTCCCCATATGCAGTTACTTTTCCGTCTTTATCAACTTTTAGGCCTGGCAATAATTTCAATAAATCCTCTGCACTAGCATTTTCTAAGAGTTTATAATTGTTGGCATTAAACTCTGTTGTATCTCCATTAATTTTTACATCACGCTGGCGTTGAATAAGTACTTCGTTTATCAGAATACTTTTCTGTACCAGGAAAAAATCTTTGGAAATTATTTTTATTGAATCAGAAAGGGTAATCTCCTCCGTATAATCTCCAAAATTAGGATGCGAAATAATGAGGATATAATTTCCATAAGGAACTCCAACTAGTTTAAAGCTACCATCCTTTTGAGTATGGGTGAATTTCTGCAAAATTGAATCCTTTGCGGAAATGACTAATGCAGTGGCATTGGCTACGCGTGGGTAAGAAGTTGTGTCCTTTACAATGCCATTTACTTCTCCGCGTTGCGCATTTAAGTAAGAGGGCGTTAGCACAAAAACCAGAAGGAAAATAAAAAGTCTTGGGAATATATTCATCAATAATTACTGCCTACTAATATAACGTGTAAATGTAGGGGAAAGTTACAAAATAAAGGCCGTAAATACATTTGTCATTTAGCCCAGTAATTTCTAAAAATTTGTACTTTCTTTGCGGTATACTTCAATGAACCTAATTTTTCACTCTTTTTAATCAGAACAAAGTATAAAATATGCAGATTGACATTGACATTTTGTTAGCATGGGGAGCATCCATAAAAAACTTTAAAAAAGGGGAACTCATTTTTGAAGAGGGTACGGAGGCTCGGAGATACTATCAAATTATTAGTGGAGAAGTAAAAATGTACAATATTAATAACGATGGTAAGGAATTTACTCAGGGGGTTTTCTATGATGGAAGTAGTTTCGGAGAGCCCCCTATCTTTATCAAAGAACCTTATCCATCATCAACTGTTGCTGTAAAATATTCTGTAATTATTAGAATTGCCGCTGACGATTTTATGAAAATATTAGATGAGTATCCATCGTTGCAAAAACAATTCTTGGTTGAATTCGCACGTAGAATTTTCAGTAAATCAACAACACTAAGAGATATAACTAATAACCCGCCTGAATCCCGAATTCTTAGTTTTTTAAATGTTACCAAAAAGAAAAATGGAAGTCCAAAGGAAAGAATACTCATTCCTTTCACTCGTCAAGAAATTGCCAACCTAACGGGGTTAAGAGTAGAAACAGTAATTCGAACATTAATAAAAATGCAAGAACAAGATAAGGTTGAAATCATAAATCATAAACTCTACTTTTAATGAGGGATTCTAACTTTTCACAAAGATGGATTAACCTATCGCTCTTCAATTTATTGGTTGTGGCACTGGTAGGCGTATTAATGCGTTATAAAATTGGCTTTGATTTTGACTGTTTTGATCAAAAATATTTGCAGCATGCTCATGCTCATTTTGCCTTTAGTGGTTGGGTTACACAAACCTTAATGGTGCTAATAGTGCATTTCCTTTCACCTTTTATTTCACGTTCGAACTATAAATTATATAATATTCTGCTAGCTTCTAATCTTATAGTCTCCTATGGAATGCTCTTTAGTTTTGCGATTCAAGGGTATGGAACCTATTCCTTGATTTTTTCTACGTTGTCAATTTTGGTGAATGCCTGCTTTACCTGGTGGTGTTTACTTGACTTACATCACCAAAAAAACTGGCCAGGAATTCCTTGGCTTAGAGCATCATTAGTATTCAATATTCTTTCTTCTTTAGGAACATTTGCCCTAGCCTATATGATGGCTACAAAAAACTTTCAACAACACTATTATTTGGCTTCTGTTTATTGGTATCTTCATTTTCAATATAATGGCTGGTTTTTCTTTGCCTGCATTGGTTTATTTCTAAATTATCTGAAAAGAATACATCCCGATTTCAATATCTCAAATAGGGCATTTTGGCTATTTGCAGTTAGTTGTATTCCTGCCTATGGGTTATCGGTGTTATGGGTAGAAATTCCTTTATGGCTTTATATTATAATTGCACTGGGGGCAATCACACAACTAGTTGCATGGGGGATAATGATAAAGAGAATTCGGATCCTTCCCTCTTTTGATTTTAAACAAAACAAGCCGCTATACCTTTTTCTGTTTTTATATATTGCATTGGCACTTACCTTGAAATTGTTATTACAAGCGGGTTCAACAATTCCGGAAATTAGCAAATTAGCCTTTGGTTTCCGCCCAATTGTAATAGCCTATTTACATTTGGTACTACTGGCTATCACATCCGTATTTCTTATTACATTCGTGCTAATTAATAATCTTATAACCAAGTCTAAGCTAACGCTAATAGGGATTGTAGTATTCGCGGTTGCAGTATTTTTCAATGAAGTAGTACTTGCTTTTCAGGGTATCGGCTCTCTTCAGTACATCGTTATTCCTGGAGTTAACCTTATTTTATTACTTATTGCGATTACTATTTTTATTTCATTGTGCTTGATAATATTGGGGCAATTAAAAATTGCATCGAAAAAATAGTTCCTCCTTTGTGATTCCAGTCATAAAGCTAGGGTGGTAAGGCACTATAATTTTGTAAGAAATTTTATTGCATCATGAAAAACCTACTCCTCTTATTATTAATTAGTGCCAGTCTTTGTGTGACATCGTGTACTTCAACCACTGAATCAAAATCAACAAGCTCCACTGAACCATCATCTCCAACTACAGGCCAATCAGGAGTGAAAGATGAGACTTCTGCGCCAAATATTGTACAAGTTGCTTCTGGCAGTAAGGACCATACAACTTTGGTAGCGGCCGTTAAAGCAGCCAACCTTGTGGATGTCTTGAGTAATGCCGGTCCATTCACCGTTTTTGCCCCTACGAATGCAGCCTTTGAAAAATTGCCAGCAGGAACTGTTGAAGGGTTATTAAAGGCGGATAAAATAGCCGATTTAAAAAATATTCTAGAATATCATACTTATGTGGGCGTTTTAAAAACCGAATACATGCAAGATGGCCAGTCATTTGAACAAGTGAATGGAGGGAAAATTACAATAACTAAGAAAGATGGTAAAGTAATCATCAATGGTAAAGCAACAATAATTGCTTCAATCCCTACATCAAATGGCGTTATCCATGTTATTGATGAAGTATTGCTCCCACAATAATTAAAAACACTTATACAAACGGCGGAATGTTCTATTAGTTGAACATTCCGCCGTTTTGCTTTTGTAAAATATTGGAAACTTAGGAAATCACCTTTATCTGCATCACAGTAGCTATACTTAATGCTCGCTGTTTTATTGTTTCTGCCATTTCACCTTCAAATAATTCATCAACATTTTCGGTAAATAGGCTAGTCCATTGTTTGAAATGCTCCTGATTCATAGGATGCTTTTGATGCAATTGTACGTGCTTCTCCATTGGATTTCCTGAGTATACACCGCTATGAAAAAGGATATTCTCCCAAAAATCATACATCTTGGGTAAGTGGTTATCCCAATTCACATTCACCACCTTGCTAAAATAAAATCCTATAACCGGATCTATCTTAACCTTATTATAAAAGGCATTTATCAAGTGCTGTATATCGGCACGATCTCGAATATCTGTCTTCATTTTGTTTTTTGCTTTAATTGTTATAAATCTTTGTGTTTAAATTTAAACAAAGACCAAAAAAATGGAATCCACATCCATAAGAACAAGATGGCAATTGAGACAATAGTTCCTAGAACAGTTCCAAAGAACTCCTTGAATACCGCTCCAGTATAGCCCATCATTGCTGATACATCAAGCTTTAATAATATCATAATACGCGCCATGTCAATTGGGCTTAACATACTCACCCCTATCATCATTTTTTCAATTGGATACTCGGAAAATTGAAATGTTAAAAACAAGATTAACCCGTCGAATAATAATGCAAAGTACAACCAGAGCATCATGGAAATTCCAATTCCTTTGGCTTTGTCGCGCGTTGCAATTGCACTTAAAAATGCAATGGAAACAAAGATTACAGTTATAAAGCTTCCTAAAATTAACATCATGAGCCCTACATCATTCGGAGCATAAATTAAAATTGGTATTCCGGCTCCAATTAAAAAAGCAAATAATAAACTGAAACATAAACTTAAAAAGAGGGCACACCATATTTTACTTCTTTTAATCGGCTGGCCTAATAATAATTCAATAAATTCGGCGCTATTATAAATATAAATAGTAGCAAATAAAATGGCTACTAGCGGCACAGTAAGTAGTATTATATTTAATAATGTAAGTACGCCTTTGGTGCTATTGTCTTCTAGCCCGAAGGCACTCCATGAGAATGCAGCCAATAAAATTGTATAGAGTAATACTACCTTGTTTTTTACAATATCTAGTAATATAAATTTTATAATTCGGTTCATCTTAATGCTTGCTTTTGAAGTATCTGTGCTAGAGCTTTTGATATTCTTTGCTCCCCCGACTCTTGTCTTATGGTTTCCATGGTTTTATGAAAAAGTATTTTTCCATCCTGCATATAAATCAATGCGGTAATTAAGTCATCGAGTTCACTTAGAATATGAGATGTGATTATGATTAATTTACCATTTGATTTCTCTCGTATAATCTTTGCTTTTAAGATTTCAGCAGAAATCGGATCTAATCCCGCTGTGGGTTCATCTAGAATCAAAACATCGGGGTTAAATAAAAATGCTAAGGTGGCGCTTACCTTTTGAGTGGTTCCGCCACTAAGTGTACTCATCTTTTTATGGTACAATTTTCTTAAATCAAATTCAAACAGGAGTTCTTCATCCAAAGGTTGATTCGGTTTTCTTATATCGCATATCATTTCTATTACCTGTCCGATGGTCATATTTTGAGGATAGCGGCCTATTTGTGGCATATAACCAATCTGCTTTCGGTAGGTTTCATCGTTTAATACCGCCTTTCCTTGAAAGTGAATCTCACCACTATCAGGAATAACCATTCCTAAAATGCTTTTGATAAGTGTGGTTTTACCACAACCATTTGGGCCAATCAGTGCTACACATTCACCACGTTGGAATTCAATACTAACATCGTCTAGTACTTGCAATTTTGAAAATTGCTTGCGTGCATTAATTATTGAAATCATAGTGGTAACGCATGCATACGTGGTTTATGGTCGATGAAATTATCAGGTGTTAAGCTGGGTAACACCTTTTCCGACTTGTCGAGCAACATCACCATGGAACTTCGATAGAGCAACATTGCTGGTGGGTTTTTTTCAATGATAACCGAAAATAAACTTAATGGGTGGTATGGAATATCGCCTGTTTGATCACGATTCAAATCATAGCCCTCATACTTATCCCAATAGTTTTCATTAAAAGTATTTAGAACCAAACTTCCATTAGTACTAATATCAAATGTATTGGAAACGAAATTATTGTTGGTTATTGTATTATCCATACAACTCGCTTGAATCTTCATTCCCCAGCCATTACTTTGTAAAACATTCATTGAAATATAAATCCTATTAGTCCCTTCCATATAAATTCCGGAAGTATTCTTTACAAAATGATTCCCATAAATATAACTGTCCGATATTTCTTTTAATAGTAATCCATAGGCTGCATCTCCCCAATTCTCTTCGAACGTATTGTTTATCATAATTACACGGCTGGTAAACATCACAGCAACCCCGGCACCATTTCCTCTAAATAGATTGGTGAAATAGGAATCGTCGTTGGAGAACATAAAATGCAACCCATAACGGATATTATACGTTGAAATATTTCTCCAGATAACCGAATGAGTTACAAATTCGAAGTAAATTCCATCACGGTGTCCTGAAATATTATTGGCAATAATCAACATGCTATCACTTTTCCAGCAATGGATGCCATTACCTATCATTTGTTCTTCCTTACCTAGTGAAACAATCTTATTGTTCTTTATTAAACAGTTTTTACAGCATTGCATATAAATACCGAAAAAGTTGTCGTACAAATAATTATCAATTATTGTAACATGATTTGAATAATATACTTTTATGCCACCAGGGTCGTCCATGGTTGCAACACCTGAATGCTGAATTGTAAATCCGCTTACCACAACATCATTTGCCTTTATAGATAACACTTCATATTTTTTTTCTCCATCTATAATTGGCATTCCTTCTCCTAAAAAAACAATTGATTGGCTTATTACTATATTTCCTTCTTGATATAATCCTGCTTCAACAATTATTGTATCACCTTGGCTTGAAAGACTTAATGCGGGTTTAATCTGTTTTATTTCATGAGTTGGCCCAACCCTGATGGTTCTCCCTTCAGAAAGTATTGAGATAAATATTAAAAGAAATAAAATTGATTGTTTCATTGTTTGCTCATTTAATGATGTCATTCCATAAGATCATTGTCGTATGGAATTTTGAAGCATATAAATTTGCTTCCGTCGGATCCTTAAATGCTGCTATGTTTCCTCCCATTGGGCTTGCCAATTCGGTACATTTTATATAAAAAGCTTTTTCAGCATCGATTAATAAATTATTAGCCCGATAGGCATTCACATATACAGAACTAAAAGTGGTATTTGAATTGGCCGATTTATAATGAATCAAACAACGTAAATCATCAAACTTATAAACTCGCCCTTTTTCAGTTATTAATTCACATCCAAAATTCCCATCAGCAATAGTCATTTTACAAAAATCACAATTGTCGGTGTTTAATTTCAATGGCTGTGGTTGAGAAGAACTACATGATATTAACAAGCATAGCAAAGGTGAAAACAAGATGCTTTTGTTTACGTTCTTTTGTTTCTTGAATTTATCTAGAATTTTTGATTCTATAACCGAAGCTACTAGCATGAGGAGGCCACTCCCAATAAAAAACCACCCTCCAATATCAGGAATTGAATAGGCTCCAAAGTTTAACAATTGCTTAAAACCAATTAATGGTGGTTGATAGGCCATCCCAGGTACAATGATAGCTGCCTTGGGGTCAAGATTGTGCCCGTAGTCATATTCCCATCTCCAAAAATCAACCATAGCAAAAACTCCAAAGGCAATAAAAGTAAACAATAAAACATAGAGAATTTTCTTTCTTCCAATGATACTTGTAACCAAGGTGAATATTGCAAAAACACTAATAATATATGGCAAAATGGTAAACTCTATGAAATTTTCTGCATGAAGCGTTTGCATCCCTATATAATGATTTAAACCATTGATGATATCAACATCGCCCCCAATTTTATCGGAATAAATTAAGAGTGCCAACCCTTCTGGATATTGCGGAGCATCGAGCTCTATTCGCCATATTGGGATGAATATTGAAGCCACCAATAATATCGCCGATATAATTAAAAGCACTCTGGAAATTCTGGAAATTCGTATTTCATTCATGATATTATAAATTAAAATGGCATAAAAAAGGAGCAGCAAGATTCAATTACCTAACTGCTCCTTCGATTGTATTTGATTTAACTATTTAGTTTCGGGTACCGTACTTCCCAAAGAGAAGCTAAGTGGCACATTACTTCCTGCTGGCGAAACTCTCACATATCCTTGCATTTCTTGATGTAACGCACTACAGAAATCAGTACAGTAAATAGGGTACATTCCTGCTTTTTCTGGAACCCATTTAAGGGTGCTTGTTTCTCCTGGCATAATTAATAGCTCTGCATTTGAAGCACCTTTCACAGCAAATCCATGTGGTACATCCCAATCTTGTTCGAGGTTAGTAATGTGAAAGTATACCTCATCACCTACACGTACACCCTCAATATTGTCGGGTGAGAAATGTGATCTTATTGCGGTCATGTAAACATGAACTTTATTTCCTTCTCGAACTACTTTAGATTCTCCTTCACCTTTAGTAGCAAATGGATTCATGTTATCAGCAATCTTAAATATTTTCAATTGGCCATTATTTCTAATCAAGTCGGCCGGTGCCATTTGTGCATAATGCGGCTCACCAATTGTTGGGAAGTCTAGAATTAATTGCATTTTATCACCGCTAATATCATAAAGTTGAGCACTCTGCGAAAGTTCAGGACCCGTTGGTAAATATCTGTCTTTGGTTATTTTATTATAAGCAATAAGGTATTTCCCATTTGGTGTTTTACTATCTCCACCAGCGACACATAAGTGACCTACAGAATAGTAGGTTGGAACTCGATCTAAAACTTTCAAGTCTTTAATATTCCATTTTACTACCTCTGATGATACAAAGAATGAAGTATATGCATTACCGTTATTATCAAACTCAGTATGCAATGGGCCTAAGCCTGGTTTCTTAACCTCTCCATAAAGTGCGGCTTCATATTTAATAACTGGTATCCCTTCATATTCACCATCAAAAGCTTTATCAGCAATTGCTTTCTGAATTTTATCGAAGCCAAAAACAGGAATCAGAGCAGCAAGTTTTCCACTCCCTACAATAAATTCTCCTGTTGGATCAACATCACAACCATGAGGTGATTTTGGGCATGGAATAAAATAACAGATATCAGCAAATTCTTTGGAATCAAGCACCGTAACTTCTGTTTTGATTTCAGAGGTAGCACTATGTGTAATATCACTATAGGTATTATGTGCATAACGTACAGCCTGCTTTTTGCCTTTTCCTGCTTTAATATATTCTTCTGCTTTCTTCCAATTAACGGCCATGATAAAATCCTTATCTTTTTGTGAAGCATTTACTTCTAATAAAGAATTTGCTTGTTCGGTATTATAGCAGCTGAAGAAAAACCAACCATGCGATTTTCCTTTGCCTGCACGGCTTAGGTCAAAATTTACTCCAGGGCATTGAATTTGAAATGCGATGTCCATTTTCCCATCTTCCTTCGCAACACTTATAAATGATAAAGTGCCTTTAAAGTTTTTCTTATAGGTATTAATAGGAACATCTCCATTCATATCATCTGGTGGTACGCTGAATCGAGTTCCTGCAACAACGTATTCTGTGTTTTCGGTAATAAATGGTGACGAGTGATTACCTGCACTATTTGGCAATTCTATGATTTCGGTAGTCCTAAAAGTTTTCAAGTCAATACGCGCCACTCGAGGAGTATTATTAGCATTTCCGAAAGCCCACTTGCCATCGTAATTACCATCGGTTTTTGAAAGTTGCACATGGTGCAAATCATCCCAAGGAACCATGCCATGAGAGGTGTTAAGCATCGGTTTTGTTTCTTCACTGTACCCCCATCCTTTTTCTGGATCTACCGAAAATACAGGTATTACTCTCAACAGTCTTCCGCTGGGTATACCATATACGCTCATTTGTCCACTGAATCCACCAGAAACAAAATTGTAAAATTCATCATATTTTCCTGGGGCTACATAAACTTTTGTTGCAGCATCACCACTTACTGCATTCCCTGAATTTTTAGGTTTGCATGAAGTAACAAAGAATAGCACACATAAAGTGGCTAAGGATATTAAACTAATTGATTTATTCATTGGGTATTGGGTTTAAGGATTAATATTATTTTACGCCGTCATTTTTGCGTAAGAACTCAAGCACTTGCCGAGCGTCGTCGTCTGTTAAACTTTGGTTAGGCATTCTCACCAAACATAATTCTAATGCTGCCTGAACCACAGGATCTTTATCAATCATGGGGTCGGGATTGGTAATAAAATTCATAATCCAAGCGGGTTTTCTTCTTTCGGTTACACCTTGCCAACCTGGTCCAACCAGCTTTTCAGCGGTAAGCTTGTGACAAGAAGTACATTTGGTTCCAGCAATTGCTTCACCGCTTTTGGCCATCGTGGCATCTAGGCTAGCACCAATAACAACATTGTCGTTGGTAAATTTTCCTTCCCCTCGATTGGGGTCATAGGATGTGGAATTGGGGTTTTTAGATTCACCATTAGGATTTGGTGCATTGGGTGAGCGGGTTTCGCTTCCTCCACAACTAGATAATAACGCAAAGGTTAAGATACCTAGGACTACAAAATAGACGGTTAAATTTTTCATTGGATACTGACCTTGAATTTCGAAACAAAGGTCTATCCACGTCTGCAATCACGTTTATGATTCGAGTCATAAACAAGCAAATTGTTTTGATTATGTATTTAAACTAAAAACACAAATTTGTTCTTTAGTTAGAGTTACCTACAAGTAGTTTTTGAGTTAGGCTCTTATCTATCAAACCCAATCTAACAAAATACACTCCACTAGGTAACGTGCTAATATTTAAAGAGGATTCAAACTGATTGGAAGTATATAATACTTCACCAATCATATTGCATATTTCAAAGGATTGAACTTGAGCAGGGTTTCCCTTGTACACAAAATTAATTTTACCTTGTGCAGGATTTGGGTAAATGCTAAAGTCCACGGCCTCGAGTTGACAGGCTTCTATCTTTATGATTTTTGAATATTCATTATTTCCATCATTGTCTACTTGCTTTAGGCGATAATATGCTCTCCTATTCGTTCCATCAAGTTTATCATTAAACGAATAACGGCTTAAATGTGCTGCATTTCCAACACTATTAATTTTGGAAACAAATTCCCAGCTTGTTCCACTATAACTTCTTTCTAAAATAAAATGGGAGCTATTTATTTCTACTGCTGTTCTCCAGGCCAATTGAACCTGTTTTTTATTACAAACTCCATCGAAGGAAACCATGGTTACTGGCATAGCAATTACCGAAGTAGTACCAGCACAACTCATGGCAAATCCATCGCTAATTCCGCCGTGAAAAATTCCATTACTTTGGGCAGAAAGTGAAATACACAAACAAAGTAAGTTTCCTAGCGTTAATTTTTTAAGCGTTGTCGAAGTAAACATGCGATCGAAATGATATGGTTATTTTATAGTTGATTAAATTTAGTAGTGTGCATTTCGTACACCTCTTCCTCCGTAATATCGGCCACGAATTGCCACCGTTGTATTTGAATAATACCTGCTCGATATGCGCAATGATACCGCATTCGATTCCCAACCCCCTCCTCTCGAGCCTATTCCAAGTGCTGTTGTATTCGATGGCCAATTACTAACATTCGCATATCCCGATGTATCCAAATTTCCATCACCGTGAACTCCTGTAAAGCTGCGTCCATTTGCATTGCTTACAGTAATTATTCGTTCCCATAAATTACCACTCATATCCATGTCACCATAATAAGCACCTCCCGAATAAATTCTGTCAGTAGTTGATTTTGCGAAATTGCCTACACGCAACGGACCTTGAACACCTGAAGTATCGCGATAGGCAGCATTCGCTCCTGTAATGGTATCCGTTTCATTATTATATCCTGGGTAAATAATTGATTTTGCTCCTTTCAGTGTGGTGTCGCCCCAAGCGTATTCTCCCATAAACGGTGTGATATTACTTCCTCTACACGCCTTCTCATACTCCAATTCGGTGAAAGGCCTTAATCCGCTCCAATCAAGATATGCCGCCAAATCGCCCCAGCTTATGAAATTACAAGCAATATTTTGTCCATCAAATGTCTGATTGAAAATGGCATTGCTCGTATAGTTACTTGCATACACTGCCGGAGTTCCAGCGCTCGTTCCAGGCGTCATTACATCAATTCCATTTCTAAATGTGTTTGCGCACATGGCACCAGTACCAGAGGTACTCGTTGGCGCGTTGGCTGTTCGAGTTTCTTGTTGGGTATAGGTCAATTTATTTAAAAATTCAACATACTGTTCTTGCGACACCTCATACTTCATAATATAAAATGCATTATACCCTTTGGGAAAAGCAGCTGGCAAGGTCTTGACTGTTCCTCCAGCAAAATCATCATCGAAATCCATTCCGTTACCCCCATTATCACCCATACTTCCGGCGCTGCCATCACCCAATGTAATTGCGCCTTCCGAAGTTAAAAAAAATGGATCAGTGGTATTCTCATTCGTAAAATGTCCTTCGGGATCTGTTAACTCACCATCACCCAAATAAAATTCGCCTTGAGGTACATACACCATCTCAATAGCGAATACACAAATCTCTACACTATCATTATCGAATAATCCATCTACTCCATAATCCCACCTCAATTGGATTCCAGTAAATACATTCGATGAAATGGTATCGTAAGCATTATAGATAAAAACCCCTCGTTCATCCAATGGGGTTTCAATCGTAGCATCTGCCGGTACAGTATGCCCGAGCGTATCAATGGTGGCATGATTCCAAACATTCGAAGTCTTGAGTCGCCACTTTACAAATACCCATGCCGCATCCCAATTACTTTCATAGGTTGAAGTCCGCCAGGAATGATCCCAACTTAAATCGAAGTTAATCATGGTATAATTCAATACCCCATTTTGTCCCGACAAGGAAACATTTGATATAAGGATATTATTAGCATTGGCTGCAAAAACAGAAAATACAATAACGAGTAAAGGTAGTAGACGCTTTTTAATAGTCAGAAAATTTAGTTATTGAGGATGAAATTAGCCTTGGTAATTATTTAATACGGAAATTGACTATCGATGGTGGGTTACTATCTTTATTAAGAATTAATTTAAATAATGGGTTTGAGTACTTGGTTAGTTCCTTACCTCATTCGGTGGCTTTCCTTGGATATGGCACCGAATTGAGGTAAATGTACTTTATTTGCAGGATGCTAATCGACGAAAAAATAATCCACCAACTCGAACGCCTACATGCCAAATACGCCTCGATGGGGCAAGATATGAGCAGCTATTTAGAAGGTTTGATTGAATCGGATTATCTTACCTATTGGGATTATATACATTTGGACACCCTCCTTACCCTACAAAATCCAAAAACACCCTACCCAGATGAAAAAATATTTATCATTTATCATCAAATTACGGAGCTCTACTTCAATCTCATTCTTCACGAATTAGAACAAATTGCAACTGTAGAAATTGGTATTGCCTTCTTCAAAGAACGTTTACATCGCATTGTTCAATATTTTAAAAACCTCATCGCTTCCTTTACCATTATGATTGATGGAATGGATGCCGCTCAGTTTCTTAAATACCGCATGGCGTTGCTTCCTGCAAGTGGCTTCCAAAGTGCCCAATATCGCAAAATTGAAATTCTAACTACTTCTGTGGAAAATCTGGTTTCAGTATCAAAAAGAGAGGCGATGGCTGGTAAAGGTTTTGATGAACAGTTTGAGAATATTTACTGGAAGCAAGGTGCAACCGAATTGGCTTCAGGCAAAAAAACGCTGACCTTATTGCAATTTGAAGAAAAATATCTTTCAGAATTATATTCATTGGCGAAAAAATATGAAGGGCAAACTTTATGGAAAAAATTTAAACAGTTGCCTGATTCTGATCAGCAAAATCAAGAATTGATTGATCTGATGAAGGAATACGATACCCAAGTAAATGTTCAATGGCCATTAATGCATTATAAAAGTGCAGCTCGCTATCTAGAAAAGAAACCCGAAGATATTGCAGCAACAGGAGGAACCAATTGGCAAAAATACCTGCCTCCTCGTTTTCAACGTCGCATTTTCTTTCCCGAATTGTGGTCGGTTGTCGAATTGGAAACCTGGGGAACGAATACTAAATAATATAACATTGCTTCCATATTAAACACCCAACCCCTTATTTGATGATACTTATAGGGGTGTGACTGCCTTGATTTCAAGTCTCTACTCGTAAAAAAACCTGCTAAAAATATTAGCAGATAATTTTCCAACTCGAATATTATTCGAATCCTACCACCTATTTTTGCCTTCAATAAAAAACACCTAATCATTACAAATCATGGCAAAAGAATCAAAAGAAGTAGCAAACGATAATAAAGAACGTTTGAAAACATTACAGCTCACAATTGAGAAACTCGAAAAGGAATATGGCAAAGGCGTAGTAATGCGCATGAGCGATACGCGTATAGAACCCCTAGAGGTGATTCCTACCGGTTCTTTGGGCTTAGATATTGCGCTTGGTGTAGGTGGTTTACCTAAAGGTCGAGTAATCGAAATTTATGGACCTGAAAGTTCGGGCAAAACAACCTTAAGTATGCACGCAATTGCTGAGTGCCAGCGCCAAGGTGGTATGGCTGCATTCATTGATGCAGAGCATGCCTTCGACAAAACCTATGCAGAAAGATTAGGTATTGATACTTCAAACTTACTTATTGCCCAGCCAGATAATGGAGAGCAAGCCCTAGAAATTGCTGATAACCTCATCCGCTCTGGCGCTATTGATATCATTGTAAT
>CANLPK010000045.1 GCA_947492885.1 Bacteroidota bacterium | reverse complement strand
CTTTGAATTTCTCTGTAGTTGCGAGTGATACTTTGGCTACTTTAGTGCCGTTTTCGAGTGTCTTAACTTCTGGGTCTTTTCCTAAGTGCCCAATAAGCATAACTTTGTTTAATGATGCCATGATGTGTTGTTTAATTTAAAAGGTTTTTAATGTTGTTTAAATTGTTCGTCATGCAAAAAGGTTTCTATTACTTTCGGCACAGCGAACGTATTTACTGTGTTTATTTCAATGTCAAATATAGAAGAATTTTCCAAATTCAAAGGACTTTCAATATTCACAATATAAAAAGTAACGGAAAGATGTTGATGAGTTAATTTATGAAGTACTGTTTTTGAACTTCTAAAATCAATATTTCTGCAATTTGACACCCATTTCATATACTCCTCACTTCTTAAAAGTTGATTTATAGCTATTGGTTTTGAAGTTTCAATCATTGGCATTTCGTACAACCCTTGCCACACATCACCTGCACCTCTTTTTCTTAGGTACATTGTGTTTGGCTTTTTTATAAATGCGAAATAATGAAAGTAGCGTTTGGTTATTTTAATTGCCTTACCTTTTACCGGGAGCTCACTTATTCTCTCTTCCTTAAATGCATAACAATCATGAACAAAAGGGCATATCGCACAATTTGGCTTTTGTGGTTTGCATTGCATCGCACCAAATTCCATCAATGCCTGATTTAATGCGGCCGGTTTAGCAGTAGATTGCATCCACTCGTTGAGTAGTTCCATAACGGAAGTACGAGTGATTGCCAAATCAATTGGTGAATCAATACCATATAGGCGGGTTATGAAACGAAATACATTACCATCTAAAACAGGTGTTTTTAAATTAAAGGCAAAACTACCTATGGCCGAGGCAGTGTAATTTCCTATTCCCTTCAATGATAATAACTCCTCATAGGTACGTGGGAATTCGCCATGGTATTGGGTTGTAATGGTACGCGCAGCCTCCAATAAATTGCGTGCTCTACTATAATATCCCAAGCCTTGCCATAGTTTCATTATCTCGTCATCAGAAGCCCCAGCCAATTCGGCTACCGTAGGAAAGTTTTCCACGAATTTAAGATAGTAAGGAAGGCCCTGTTCCACTCTTGTTTGTTGTAAAATAATCTCCGAAAGCCATATTTTATATGGGTCAGAGGTATGTCGCCATGGGAGGTCCCTTTTGTTTTTTAGATACCACTCAATCAGTGAGTTAGCTGTGGTTTTTGACATTTGGGAGCTATTTTATAAAAAAAAATTGTATTTATCGTTTTTCATTCCAATATTTGTATTCATCTAAATACCAGTTCTATGACAAAAGCCGACATCGTTAATGAGGTTGTTTCTAAAACAAGTCTTGACAAGAATGATGTTCAAAACATCATTGAAGTATTTCTAAAAAACATTAAAAGCAATATGATAGATGGCAAAAATATCTATTTCAGAGGCTTTGGAAGTTTTATTTTAAAGAAACGAGCGAAAAAAATAGCTCGAAATATCTCTAAAAACACTGCAATGGTCATCGACGAGCATTTCATACCCAAATTTAAACCTGCCAAAACCTTTATGGATAAAGTAAAGAAGAGCGATGCAGTGAAAAAACTATCATAAGCTTCTTCTTATAAAGTCACAAAAAAAAAAGAGTTTCGATATTTCGAAACTCTTTTTTTTGATTGTTATATGATTATCTAATAAAAATAAATCGAAGCAAGTAGAAAACCAATGCAGCCAATACGGCTGATACAGGGATGGTTAAAATCCATGCCCAGAGTAAGTTAATTGTTACTCCCCAGCGCACTGCACTCACTCGTTTTGTTAATCCTACACCTATAATTGACCCCGTGATGGTATGTGTGGTTGAAACCGGTATGCCGAACGCCTGTGTTAAATATAAAGTGATGGCACCAGCCGATTCTGCAGCTACTCCTTCGAGTGGGGTAACTTTTGTGATTCGTGTTCCCATCGTCTTGATAATCTTCCATCCTCCACTTAAGGTACCCAAGGCGATAGCGGCGAAACAACCTAACTGAACCCAATCAGGAATTTCTAAATGTGATTTCCCATTAGCGCCAACAATTTTCCCAACGTGGGCCCAATTTGGAATATCAGCGGCTGCTACATTATTTGCGTATACTAGCAAGGCTGCAGCAATAATCCCCATTACCTTTTGTGCGTCATTACTTCCATGTCCTAATGAGAATGCTGCAGAAGATACTAGTTGTAACTTTTTAAACCATCGATCCGCCTTATGGGGGTTCACTTTTTTGCAAACATTAATAATGAGTATGGAAAGGAAGTAGGAGAGTATCATCCCTATCATTGGGGCTAAGAAAATAAATGCAATGGTGGTATAAATTTTCGAAACATCAGCCAACACTCCCAATCCAGCCTTTGCTACTGCAGCACCAGCAAATCCTCCCAATAAAGTATGAGAAGAGGATGAAGGAATTCCAAACCACCAGGTAAGTAAGTTCCAAGTTATCGCAGCAACTAAGCCAGCAAGGATTACATATAGGTCGATGGCATCCGTTTTTACAATTTTCGCAATTGAGTCGGCTACTTTTAACTCAAAACCTAGCCAATGGTTTTTACACAAAACCAATACTACGGCATTGAAGAATGCAGCCCAGGCTACCGCTTGCAATGGGGTAAGTACCTTAGTGGAAACAACCGTAGCAATAGAGTTCGCTGCATCATGAAAACCATTGATGTAGTCGAATACAAGTGCTAATATTATTACAATGATTAATAAAGTCATGTTTTATAATTTGATTATATAATTAATTGCATCAATTAATGTAGCACTAATTATGCGTACTTCACGATGATGGATTCGATAACATTAGCAGCATCTTCGCACTTATCAGTAGCCGTTTCTAAGGCACTAAGTACTTCTTTTTGCTTTATTAATTCGATAGCATTGGTTTCAAACTCGAAAAGGTGAGCAACCGCGGTATCAAATACATAGTCGCTTTGGTTTTCAATACTGTTAATTCGAACACAGGCATCCGTAATATTTCTTAGGTTTTTCATATTACGCAACTCTTTCACAGCTTTCTCAAGCTCTTTAGTGCTTTGCATAATTAATTCAGCCAGTTTTTTTATGTACTCGGAGATATTATCAATTTTATAATATAAGATACGGTTGGTACTTCCATGGATATAATCAGCTACATCATCAATCGCAGAAGCTAGATAGTGAATATCTTCACGATCAAACGGAGTGATGAAGTTTTTGCTTAGTTCTAAGAATATTTGATGAGTGATTTCATCTCCACGGTGTTCAAGATCTTCTATGGCCTTGATTTTAATATTGCGCTCTTCAATATTAGCGCAGTTTACCACTTCTACAACTGCCTCCCCCATTTTTGCGAGGTTCGCAGTAGCTTGTTCGAACAATGGAAAGAAATTTCTGTCTTTAGGTACGAAGTACTGAAAAATTGAGTTTAATGATGCCATGATTTTTAGGTATTTAAGGGCGAATAAAGTTATTACAATGTTAAGATAGTATTAAATTAGAAATTAAATTGGGCTTGAAGACGAAGTAAATTCCCTTTTTGAAGATTGATTGGTTTCTCATAATCTTCATATCTGCGACTTGATATGGTATATTCTGCAGTAAGTTCAAAATTAGAAATTGGTGACCATTCTACTCCTGCTTCAATATCTTTCACATCAAAACTTCTAGCATCAGTTTCTTGCTTCTTGCCTCCAGTGAATATTTGATAGCGAAGGAATGGAACAAATTGGTGTTTCTTATATTTGATCAGATACATACATTGCACGTATCCACCACTTAAATTCGTAAGTTTTATGCTAGAATCTGAAGACTGAAACTCTGGACCTTTGCCAATATTGTACTCCGCTTGAAATCCAAAGGGTTGAGGGTAAACCGTAATACTTCCACAAAGACGCTGATCCTTGAAATTAACTGGGCCTTTGGTTTTAGCATTTTTGGTAACTGTAAATATGCCAGAATAGGTATGAAATCCTAGTTCCACAATCTGTTTCTTTCCAATAAGCGCCGGGTAAGTCATATGTAAGATGAGGTGTTGATTATTGTTTGCTTCGACTTTATTAGATGATTGACCATTATATAAACCGATACCAATTACCCCATAATCACCACTTCCTTTTAATCCTGATGAAACTAAATAGGCAAATCTTTCACGAATCTTTGCTGGTGCCCAGTAGGCAAATAATCCTAAATCACGTTCATTGGGTGCCGCACTGTTTATGCCATCTGAACGATCGAGTGCTACACGATTCTGGCTAGATTGCATATTTTCAAATCCATAGGGAACTTTACTTTGCCCAAATCGCAACCTGAACTCTTTTTTCTTATCAAGTGCTAAGTCAAAATAACAATCACGTATTTGAGCGAAATGGGTAGTTGTGATGCTACTGCTTACCTGGTTTGCCAAATCCATTTGTACATAGATATAAACCTGCTCATGTACGTTTCCTGAAAAAATTAATCGAGCTCGTCTAATTAAGATGCCGTTATTTGATCCCCATGATTTATCAAGAGCGTCGTTTTTTAAATTAGGATTCGTTTCTAATAACCGATTGTATCGAATTTGAGAATAGCCTCTCAAGGCTATTTTTTTGTACCATTCATTCGGTTTAGAATGTGCGGTATCTGTTGGTTTGGTTGTTGATTGCGCAGATACATTTCCAATGATAAGAAATGATAACCCCAATATTATTAATTTGTACATATAATGTTATTGAATAATTAGGGGCAAATTAAAAAGATGTTACCCTTAAGTTATGTTACGCCAATATTATGTTTTTTTGAAACCTTGATTTTATTGAGTAAATTGTATTTTTGTGTGATTCCAATATTAAGTTTTTGGGTTTTCACAAAGAATTTTGTGCTCAATCAAAGTATTTATCGTAATATTGCGATATAATAAATTTGTAAAAATGGGCGCTTCTAAAACGGAACATTTTTCTGCATCACAAAACATCATTGCATCACTTGCAAAGGCCTTGGGGCATCCTGCACGAATTGCGATACTAGAGTATCTGCTTAAGTCGGAAACATGTATATGTGGAGATATTGTAAATGAATTGCCTTTGGCTCAAGCAACGGTATCGCAGCATTTGAAAGAGCTGAAAAATTCGGGGCTAATAAAAGGAAGTATTGAGGGTACCTCCATCTGTTATTGTATTGATGAAGAAGTGCTAAAGAAACTCCAAGACTACTTCGGGAAAATAAGTGAAGGATTGAATCTTAAAAAATCAAATTGTTGCTAAAATACTATCATTATGAAATTATCTGATGTCAAAACACAATTAAAAAATTTAGAAGTTTTAAACTTCCAATTAGAAAACGGAACACCAGTTCCTGAACATTTTCATGTTACAGAAGTGGGGGTGATTTCCAAACATTTTATCGACTGCGGCGGAGTGGTTAGAAATGAAAAGGTGGCCAACTTTCAATTATGGGACGCCAATGATTTCGATCATCGATTGAAACCACAAAAATTATTGAACATCATTGCACTCTCTGAACAAAAACTAGGTATGGAGGATTTAGAAGTAGAGGTGGAATATCAAGCCGATACTATTGGCAAATATGATTTAGGTTTCAATGGGAAAAACTTTGTTCTTCAATCAAAGGAAACCAACTGTTTGGCATCTGATAAATGTGGTATTCCACAAGAAAAATTAAAAGTGAGTTTAAAAAACCTAACCACCGAAAATAGCTGCACCCCAGGAAGTGGATGCTGCTAAATACTTATAAATATGTCAGCCAACAATTGCGCCCCAGCATTAGAAAGAAAGAAACTCGGATTCCTTGATCGATATCTTACACTCTGGATTTTTTTAGCCATGGTAATTGGAGTAGCTATAGGTTACTTTATTCCATCGAGTAGTAAATTTATTAATTCCTTCTCCCAAGGTACTACAAATATTCCTTTGGCCATCGGATTAATACTTATGATGTATCCGCCACTTGCGAAAGTGAATTATGAGCAAATGGGTAAAGTATTTAAAAACATCAAGGTGCTTTCTGCATCTCTATTTTTGAACTGGATTGTAGGCCCCATTTTAATGTTCGCGCTGGCGTTAATTTTCCTTCATGGCTACCCCGAATACATGATTGGCCTAATATTAATAGGCTTGGCCAGATGCATTGCCATGGTAGTAGTATGGAACGACTTAGCTGATGGAAGCCGAGAGTATGCAGCAGGGTTAATTGCACTGAATAGTATCTTTCAGGTTTTATTGTATAGTGTATATGCTTATATTTTTATAACCATTCTTCCTCCATATTTTGGTTATGATGGCTATGTAGTAGATATTAGTATTTCGCAAATAGCGCAAAGTGTAGGGATTTATTTGGGTATACCATTCCTGCTTGGTTTTGTAAGCAGATATGCACTAATTAAATTCAAAGGAGAATCTTGGTTTCAAGAAAAATATGCCCCGTTTATTTCGCCAATTACCCTAATCGCATTGCTTTTCACCATTGTAATCATGTTTAGTTTGAAAGGCGAAATGATGATACAAATTCCGATGGATGTGGTTAGAATTGCGATTCCATTAGTCATTTACTTTGCAATCATGTTTGTGATGAGTTTTTTCATCGGGAAATATTTTGGAGCCGATTATGCGAAGAGCACTTCTATTGCATTTACCGCCACAGGAAATAATTTTGAATTAGCCATTGCAGTGGCAATTGGTGTTTTCGGTATCAATAGCGGACAAGCCTTCGCAGGTGTAATAGGCCCGCTAGTTGAAGTTCCAGCATTAATTGCATTGGTGAATGTGGCATTTTGGTTTCGTAAGAAATATTATAGTTCGGAAATAACAAGTATCTAACCTCTTAATTTGTATTTTATGAAGATTGCACTTTTTAGCGATATACATGCAAATCTGCCAGCTTTAGAAGCCTTCTTTGATGATTTGAATAAAGAAAATATTGATGCAGTATACTGCCTAGGCGACCTCGTAGGCTATAATATATGGCCTAATGAAGTTATTGAAGCTATTAGATCGCGAAAAATTCCAACCTTGACCGGTAATTATGATTTTGGTGTTGGGCGAAATTCAGATGATTGTGGATGCGCATATAAAACTGACGAGGATAAGGCCATGGGCGCTCAATCAATTGCATATACCAATCAAGTAATTTCCAATAATAACCGACAATTTTTGCGCCATTTGCCAGCACATATAAAATTAGAATTTAAGTTCAATGATGAAACTTTGCATTTCCTAATGGTACACGGAAGCCCTCGAAGGGTAAACGAATATCTTTTTGAAGACCGTGAAGAAAAGAGTATGATGAGAATCATGCAGGATGCCAATGCTGATCTTCTGTTTTTCGGACATACTCATAAGCCATATCATCGCATTCTTCAATACGACTTGAATGGGAAAACAGCCTACCATCATGCGATTAATATTGGGTCGGTTGGTAAGCCCAAGGATGGAAATCCGCAAGGAGGCTATGTTATTGTTACACTCAATGATAATGCCTCAAAACACGCATCTGGTTCAATTCAAGTGCAATTTAAACGATTCGAATATGAGGTGGAAAAGGCTGCAAAAGCAGTTGAAAATAGCGTATTGCCTAATGCCTATGCAGACATGCTTAGAAGCGGAGTTTAATTCATGAATTTTAATTTTGTTCTTTGCATCCTTCTTTTAATAATTTGATACAAATCATTTGTTAAGGATTAGGAGGTTTGTATCTTTGCCCCATAATTTAATAATCTATATCATTCCATGAAAGTTACAATCGTAGGCGCAGGTGCAGTGGGTGCAACTTGTGCAGATAACATTACCCGTAGAGGGATTGCCCATGAACTAGTTTTACTTGATATCAAGGAAGGACTCGCCGAAGGAAAAGCATTGGATATGTTCCAAACTGCATCTTTACTTGGTTTCGACACCAAAACAACGGGTAGCACTAACGATTACAGCAAAACTGCTGGAAGTGATGTTGTGGTTATTACTTCAGGAATTCCACGTAAACCAGGTATGACTCGTGAAGAATTAATTGGAACCAATGCAAATATTGTAAAGGGTGTAACTGAAAACATTCTTAAATTTTCTCCAGAAGCGATTATTATTATCGTAAGTAATCCAATGGATACCATGACCTACTTGTCATTGAAAACTTCTGGCTTGCCTAAGAACAAAATTATTGGAATGGGCGGAATCCTAGATAGCGCTCGTTTCAAAACATATTTATCATTTGCTTTAAATTGTTCTCCTTCCGATTTACACGGAACAGTAATTGGCGGACATGGCGATACTACCATGATCCCACTTACTCGTTTGGCTACTTTAAATAGCAATCCGATAAGCAATATTTTAAGTGCGGATGAATTGAAAAAAGTAGCTGCTGATACCATGGTAGGAGGCGCTACACTTACTAAGTTAATTGGAACTTCGGCATGGTATGCACCAGGTGCTGCCGTTGCTGCCTTGGTTGAAAGCATTATTAAAGATCAAAAGAAAGTTTTCCCTTGCTGTGTATCATTGAATGGCGAATACGGTCAAAGCGATATATGCCTTGGTGTGCCAGTTGTAATTGGTAAAAACGGTTGGGAAAAAATTATCGACTATAAATTGAATGCAGAAGAGCAAGCTGAATTTAACAAAAGCGCTGAGGCTGTAAGAAGTATGAACGCTGTTTTGGATACCCTTTAATAGAATCACAAACTGTAAAAAATGCTGTCATTTAACACGTGACGGCATTTTTTATGTGTTAAATTTGCCACCATGCGTTCGAAACTAAAACTCACGTTCCAACATAAAGATAATGGAGCACATATTTTTACTTCCATAAGAATTTTCAAAAGGAAATACATCGCACTTATTGATACTGGGGCCACTTCCACTGCTTTTGATCTGGATTTTGTGAAAGAGAACATTGGCGACCAACATTTGCAATTAATGGATAATGCGGCTGGTGGACTTGGAACTACCGATATGATGTTATTCACTACGCCATTGAAATTTCAACTCGGCGAAAAGAAAATCGACCAAACAGTGGCACTAATCGATTTCTCACATATCCACCAATTATATGAAATGCATGGACTTCAAAAGTTTCATTTCATTATTGGAAACGATTTATTGATAGGGTTGCAAGCAATCATCAATTATAAAACTCAAACCATGAGTATCGAATTGGGAAAGTCAAAAGCGAAAAAATAAAATGGCCAATTCGCACGATGCTATTGCCGCCCTGCGTTTGCCATTATTTCGACGGTATTCATTAGCCCGTTTTTTACTTAACGCATCTATTCAAATACAAAGCGTTACGGTGGCCTGGCAAATTTATCAGATTACCCGACAGCCATTATCGCTTGGAATGGTAGGACTTGCCGAAGCAATCCCGTATATATTGATAGCATTGTATGGTGGGCATCTAGCTGATTTATTAAATAGAAAAAAAATCATCACCACCGTTTGCATTGGGTTGGCAATATGCTCAAGTATTTTCTTTTTAATTTCAAGAAATACCTTAGGTGTACTAACAGAGTATGGCGTGGTGCCAATTTATATAACCATATTCATCACTGGGATTTTAAGAGGTGTTATATGGCCTGCTATGTTTGGCTTTTGGCCAACATTAGTGAAAGATAAATCGGTTTTAAAAAATGCAGTAACATGGAATAGCACCCTATGGCAACTCTCCGCATCAATAGGTCCTGCAATTGGAGGATTGTTATTGCAGCCATTAGGAATCAGTAATGTATTTTTAATTGATGCTTCCTTATTGTTTTTATCCTTTGTGTTTTATTCAACCATTCCTTATTCACATGTAGCAGCACCCATAAATAGTAATGAAACCTTATGGCAAAAAATATCTGAAGGAATACGTTTTGTATTCAAAAATGAACTTATAATTGGGTCAATTTCGCTTGATTTATTCGCTGTTTTTTTTGGCGGCGCCGTAGCCTTACTTCCTGCAATATGTCAGGATATATTGCATGTGGGTTCTTTTGAATTTGGATTGCTTAAGGCCGCTACGGGCATAGGTACGATGCTTACAACACTTACACTTGCATTTGTTCCATTGCAAAAAAATGCAGGAAAGGTACTTCTCTGGGCCGTTGGAGGTTTTGCACTTTGTATTATAGGATTTGGTTTCAGTAATATTTTTTGGGTATCGTTTGCATTGCTCTTTTTGAGTGGGGCATTTGATGGCGTAAGTGTGGTAATCCGAGGAAGTATTATGCAACTCTTCACTCCCGAAAAAATGAAAGGTAGGGTGTCGGCAGTGAATAATATATTTATTGGGAGCAGCAACGAACTCGGAGCATTTGAAAGTGGAATCATGGCTCAATGGCTAGGAATAGGCCCAAGTATTGTTTTTGGTGGCGTTATCTCACTCATGGTGGTGACCTATACAGCCGCCCGAGCAAAAAAACTACGTACGCTAAGTTTGTAAAAAGTTTAAATTGCATCCTTTTATGGAAAATTATTACACTGTGTCGACTCGAATCACGCTGGATGATGTGGTTCATATAACTCATAATAACCTTCGTATTGAACTCTCTCAAGAATCCAAGAATGCTATAGTTAAAGCCAAGGAATATCTTGATAAAAAAGTAAAAGAACCTGGGAAGGTATTTTATGGAATCAATACTGGTTTCGGCTCATTTTGCAATACTATTATCGATTCTTCTCAATTAGAGCAATTGCAAGAGAACCTTGTTAAGAGCCATGCATGTGGCACAGGAAACGAAGTACCAGCAGAAATTGTAAAATTAATGCTTCTCTTAAAGGTTCAATCATTAAGCTATGGTTATAGTGGGGTACAGCTCGAAACTGTTTGGCGACTGGTTGATATGTTCAATTTGAATATTTTGCCAGTTGTATATCAGCAAGGGAGTTTGGGAGCTAGTGGCGATTTGGCACCACTAGCACATCTTAGCTTGCCATTACTTGGCATGGGCGAGGTACAAATTGAAGGCAAAACCTACCGGATGGAAGAAGTATGGAAGGGATTGCGTTTAAAGCCTATGAAACTGCAAGCCAAAGAAGGCTTAGCATTACTTAATGGAACTCAGTTTATGAGTGCTTATGGCCTTTATAATTTGATGATGGCCCGAAAAATTATTTCATGGGCTGATACAATTGCAGCGATGAGTGCAGATGCTTTTTTATGCAGAGAAGATGCCTATTGGCAACATACCCATGCTATTCGTCCGCATCCAGGACAGATGGCAGTAGCCGCCAATATTCTTAGGATATTGGATGGAAGTAAATTAATAAAACAAACCAAAGAGCAGGTGCAGGATGCTTATAGTTTTCGTTGTATTCCTCAAGTTCATGGTGCAACAAGGGATGTGGTAGCACAAGTAGAGCGAGTTTTCGAAACAGAAATAAATAGTGTTACTGACAATCCTAATATTTTTGCCGATGACGATTTAATCATAAGTGGTGGAAATTTCCATGGACAAACCTTGGCGATGCATCTCGATTTTCTTGCTATTGCTTTAAGTGAACTGGCAAATATTAGCGAGCGTAGGATTTATAAACTAATGGGAGGGGAGCGCAAACTACCAGCTTATTTGGCTCCCAATGGTGGTTTAAATTCGGGCTTTATGATTGCACAATATACAGCTGCTGGAATCGTATCTCAAAACAAGCAATATTGTACACCGGCTAGTGTAGATAGTATAGTAAGCAGTAACGGGCAAGAAGACCATGTAAGTATGGGAGCGAATGCCGCAACCAAATGTTATTCGGTTGTACAAAATGTATTACAAGTGTTGGGTATAGAGCTACTTTGCGCTGCACAGGCCCTTGAGTTTCGAGGTGCGGAGAATTCTTCTCCAGCCATTTATGCCTTACATCAAAAAATAAGAGCTGAAATACCTCAAATTAATGACGATGTGGTGATGTATGAATATATGCACAAAGCAAAAGGATTTTTATTGCGTAATGATGGTATTTAATTCATAACTTTGACTCTCAATGTCCTTTCAATTATGAAAAAAGGCTGTTTATTAATCTGCGCTATTTTTAATTTAGCATTATTGCAGGCTCAAATGTTGCATAGTATAACGCTGCAATATATTCCCCGCATCAATGAACAATCAATTAGCGGTATTTATCGCTCCTCTGAATCGCTTGGCGTGCATTTAAATATTGGTTTCGTTAATGGCTATAGTTTCTTTTATTCAAGAACCAATGATTCAAGTCTTCGTTTATTGCAAAGCAAGGGGTCTGGTATTGCTGTTCGAATTGCCCCTAGACTAATAAAACCAATAAAAAATTCGAAGACGGAATTTTATTTTGAACCACTCCTAGTTTTTAAACATTATACCTTTAAGGATACTGCTTACAGTAAAGATCTAAACTATAGTGATACTGCTTATTTCAATTTGTATAATAGGTTTCCTAATCAAAATGTTGGGCTCACCAAATACACTAGAACAGGTATTCAACTTGGTTTTCTGGCTGGCTGGCAATTTTATTTTGCTAAAAATTTTACCGCAAGTGTCAATGGCGGGGCCTCTCTAAGAAAACAATTTTATAGCAGTGGCTACTCCAATTTTGGAATGAGCTTACATTTGAATTTTGGCATTGGGTATGTGATTCGTTCAAAAGAATCACATAATACTAAATCCTAATTCGAATCTAATTTACTTTAGCAATTTCATTAAGCTATTCATAAACCAATGTTCATCAGACTTTATGATGATATTGGCAAAATTATCCGCTTTATTTACTAGACCATTAATATCGTTCATGCGGTCGGTAAATGCTTTCACTTCAGGGTCCTTCTTATTGTCGTCGATGTTTTTCACTTCCGAAAGTACTTTAAATACTGGATCAAGCTCACGTTTCTTACGCTCAACCAAAATGCGTTTCGCAACCTTATAAATATCTTTCTCTGCTTCGAAAAATTCCTTTCGTTCGCCTTTCTGATTGATCTTAAAAACCAAACCCCAATTGATGAGCTCTCGCACAGTCATATTGGCATTCCCTCTGCTAATATTGAGTTCGGCCATTATATCTTCCGCACTCATTGGATTGCTGCTTACTAAAAGCAAGGCATGTACTTGAGCCATGGTACGGTTAATTCCCCAGTTACTTCCTAGGGTTCCCCAGGCGTGAACAAACTTTTCTTTTGCTTCTTCTAATTTCATGGTACTTATAATAATGCTGCAAATATAAGAAATAACCGAAGTTTTAGAAAATTTTGAAAGGAGTGAAATAAGAAAAAGATTTAAATCATACGCCAGAGGAGTTGATGGCATATGGTGTGAAATACTTTGCTGATATTTATTAATCAAAAAAAAGGCTGCTTAAACAAGCAGCCTTTAAAGGGTTTAGAGTAAATGAGATTTATTAGTCCCCAAAATAATAGTATTTATTTAAGATTTTACTTCCCAAGATATTTCGTCTTTATCATCAACTCCCACATTTAAGGTATCGCCTTTCTTCACAGTACCACTAATAATCATACGAGAAATAGGGCGACGTAAATTGGTACGAATAACACCTGAAATTTGACGAGCTCCATATTTTTGAGTAAACCCTGTAAGTGCAATTTTCTTCTTAGCCTCAGGTGAAATATTCAGTGTGATATTCATCTTATTCAAACTTTCAAATAAGCTCTTCATTTGCACATCAAGAATCTTGATGAGGTTGGCTTCCATAATAGGAGCAAATGGAACAATCTCAGTTAAACGAGCCAAGAACTCTGGGCGGAAGAATTTGGTCATTTTCTCCAATAAATCAGTACTTGATGGAACATTTCCAGCATTGAATTGTTCGATAATCATTTCTTGACCGATATTCGAAGTAAACAGGATTAATGCATTACTGAAATCACCTTCTTTTCCCAAACGGTCGTGCATTTTACCTTCATCTAAAATTTGTAAGAAGATATCAAATACCGATGGATGGGCTTTTTCAATCTCATCAAACAAAACAATAGCGTATGGATTCTCACGAATTTTATTTACCAGCATACCACCTTCTTCATAACCCACGTATCCCGGAGGCGCACCATACAAGAGTGCAGCTGAATGTTCTTCTTTGAATTCGCTCATATCGAAACGAATGATGGCTTTTTCGTCGTTGAATAAGAAATCGGCAATTGCTTTCGCGGCTTCTGTTTTTCCAGTTCCTGTGGGGCCTAAGAAGAAGAATGATCCGATAGGCTGACCAGGCTTGTTTAATCCTGAACGTGATTCTAATACAGCTTCACATACCTTTTTGAGAGCGTAATCTTGTCCAATAACTCGTTTAGCAAGCGTGGCTTCCATATTGAGTAATTTCTCTTTCTCTTGCGATTGTACTTTACCAATTGGAATCCCTGATTTGAATGAAATTACCGCTGCAATATCACTCTTGTCAACTTCTGTTTTATGTGTTTTAGCGATTTCAGATAATTTTGCTTCTGATTTTTCTAACCATTCTAAAAGCTCTTGAGGTAACTCAATTTTCTCTACTTGGGTCTCATCATTTAATTGACCTACCAAAACTGGGCTTAAACGATGTTGCATACTGCGATAATGCCATTGCAATTCTTTAAGCATCTCCAATTCATTTAAATCTTTATTCGCTTTTAGTTCATCTAATTCTGCCTTTAGCGAATCCAATTCAATTTGTGAAGTATCAGCCATCAATTTAATTGACGACATGGTACGGTCGAGCAAATCGATTGCAGCATCGGGTAGTCGACGGTCTTTAATATATCTTTTAGCTAATCTAACACAGTCGCCAATTGCATCAGGTGCAACTTTTATATCATGATGCTTTTCATAAATCGGAACTAATTTCTCCATCATTTTTATAGCTGTAGTAATATCTGGTTCGTCAATACGCAACGCTTCAAAACGACGGTTAAAAGCTTGTTCCTTTTCAATAATGGTACGGTATTCGTCATTGGTTGTGGCTCCAATTACAGTGATTTCGCCACGTGCCAATTCGGGTTTTAATAAGTTGGCAGCACCACCTCCCATAGGTCCTTTGGGATCTAATAAGGTATGTATTTCGTCAATAAATAATATCGCTTTATCAAATTTTTTGATTTCGCTGATGATACCTTTTAAACGATCTTCAATCTCACCTTTATATGATGCTCCGGCTACTAGTGATCCAAGGTCGAGTTCAAACAATACTGCACCTTTTAAATTAGATGGAACATTATCATTAATAATATTGATTGCAAATCCATCAACCAATGCAGTTTTACCTACACCAGGCTCTCCAATGATAATAACGTTTGGTTTGCTTCGGCGCCCAAGGATTTCAACCATCTGACGTATTTCCTTATCACGTCCTATGATTGGATCGATGCGTCCTTCACGGGCGATAGAAGTTTTGTCGATACAATATTTAAAAAGCGCACCAGCACCTTTTGCACCACCAGCCCCTCCAGGAGCTCCGGCGGCATTAGTGCCACTAGGTGCTACGGCAGCTTGCATAGAATTATCGGTGAGGTATAAGTCTAAAATTTCTTTTTCAAGAATTGTGAATGATTTTAGTTGATCGCTAGTGAAACCAATATTGGGTTTACATAATGCACACAGTACACAAATAGGAGTGATGTCGAGTAATCCCAATTTTACACGAACAATATCCGCTTGTTCGAATACATTGGCAGCTCTTTCATCGGCTACTATTGCATCAGGAACTTTGGAAGCACGAGGTGTTTGTTCAATAAATACATCAGCCCATTCACGGATATATCCGATATCCTTACCCAAATTATCGATAAAGGGCACCAACCCCACATCTTTATGTAGTATGGCTTTTAATAAATGTGCGGAGGTGAATTTTTCGTTTTGGTACTCACGAGCAATGCTTTGTGCCACTTGTATGGCTTGTTTGAGAGAGTCGGAAAGGGATAGCGTGGAATTCATTATTAGTTAGTTTGGGTTATTTTAGTGATATTATTTGTTTTAAAAAGAGTTATAATTCCATATTAGGACGTAGCAGTCGTAGTGGTTTATAAAAAGTTTCGATAAAACTCATCCGTCTCTGAATATTGAGAATTATCTTTTGTGATAATCGTGCTTGATCATGATCAATATAGTGGTTAAATCTCAAAGTGTCATATAAAAAGTTTAATAAATCAGGATGATCTAATATTCCCAATGATAAGTTAGTGCAAATTTGAAATGTCATTTTTTGCAATTCAAAACTGTTGGTATATAATCCTTTATATCGATTGGAATACATTCTTATATCGCTTTTAAATTCAGGCAAATCGGTACCGGAAGTAAATTGTTGTATCATACTTGGGATGAAGGTTTCAAGCATGCAGAATGTTTCGCTAACCAAATCCTTAAAATAATGGCTAAAACCAAGAGAAGCTCTGCCTGGAAGTGATTGAAATATCGGTAAAGTTTCAGGAGCAATAGCGATAATCATTTTTATACCTTGATCATCATACACACTATTAAATGCCTTATTGCCAATTGAACGAAGTTCTACTTCGCCAATCTTTCCAGTTCTATTTTTGCTTAATGATTCAATAATAGATTCACTGATTTTTTCTTGAATTTTAATGGTTGAACTTTTTATCCATGCCGAACTTACCGTGTTTTGTTGCAGCTTGGTATTAGTATTCAAAGCCATTGTAAAGAATTTTCCAGAAAAAAGAGGGAACCCTTTGTCCCCGTATGGTCCAAGTAAAGTTTCAATAGTTTCATAAAATGTCCAAGTATCTGGCGCCATCATTTTATACGCGATGGTATTATTTAAGCGGGTCTTAATATTGAAAATACTATTTGCCGTTAGATTGCTGTTATCTACTATCTTACCTATCATTTTATTAATTTAAATTACCTAAATAAATTAAAACGCCTCTGTTTCCAAGGTCAATTACTTGCTGAGGATAGCTTTGGTAGGCTGGGTGGCCTAATAAATTTATACCTGTTTTTTCATATGACTCGAATACCAATTCAGAACAAAAATATTTATTCTCATCTTGAAATGCACCAGTTCGTCCTAGCAGGTGAACACCCATTTGAGCTGGGTAGGCAAATGGATGCAGTATCATTGATGATACAGGGTTTGACCGCATGAATACTGGATCAGAGTTTTCGGCTGCACCAACCAACCCACCAAAATCATAGGCTTTGCCTGTTTGCATTAGCGCATAATTAACTACCGTATGCGCTTTCTCGCTAGTAAGTGTAGGTAAGCGATAAGCAATTACATTTCGATATCCATGGGAGCTAATATTCATGCGAAGATTATTAATTTTCACCCCTTCGCCAACGGCTTCAATTACGTCCCCATCTCCAATATATAGCATGGCATGGCTCACAACAGAGTGCGTACCTACGCGAATTACAGAGGATACAGTTGCATTGGTTGTTGAAACCAAAATATCACCTTTCTTAAGGTATTCAATATCGATAATATGAAAATTGCCCATGTTTTAGTTTGACGTCAAATGTAAAAATTTTTGGCATTAAAAATTAACTATTTTCTATCAATAATTAGAATGCGAACAGCTTAACGGTTATAAATTAAATCGCCAGGAGTTCGGTTCAGCATCTGGGTAGTGATAATCCATGAAACCACCCCAGAGGTACTGAGTATTACACCCATGGTTACCCAAGTGTTTAAATCGAGCATTTTAAAGTAACTGATACCTTGCTCTACCACCAGATTCGCAGTTAGCGATTTATCGAGTGCCAAACCTACGCCCCATGCCAAAAAGAAGGCAATCGATACACTTAGGAATACGAAGAGCACTATAATTTGGAAATAGATATTGCGGCTTTCATTATTACCTAAACCAATGGCCTTAAAAGTTCCTATATTCATTCTAACCTTACTTAAATGTGCTTTTAGCAAATTGATGATAAACAAACTTACTGCAACCATACTAAAGAGTACCAAAAGTACAGAGATGATTTTAGTGACCTTGCTTAAGAAATTGAAGTTCTCCTTTTCTTTTACTTTGCTAATGTCGACTTCTATTTTCGCGTTTTCTTCTTTTTTGTTGAAGTTGTTATAAACGTAATTACTAAACTCTCTAACATTATCTAAGTTGTTAAAATAAATTGAGATTACATCAAATCGAACATCGCTATAATGCTCTCTGTTAAAGGTGTTGTAATCATAAACTCGCTTTACTTTTGATGCATCTGTTCCAAGCGATTGCATTACCGATTCGGCAACGGCGTCCGATTGTTTTTTGTCGTCGAGCATGGGCAAGAAATCGGCAGTATAATTATAACTTTCGGCATAAGTTTCTGTTGAAGGCACAGGTCCGTTAAAGTCGGGATTATGGGTTCCTAAAGAACTGTTGCTAGAAATTGAAGCCTTTATTTTTTCACTTATTTTTTCTGCCTCATCCTTGCCTCCAAAAATTTGAAACACAATTTTTCTGTTGAAATTTCTAAGGTCGAATACATTATCAATACTCTCCCATACTTTAATAAAGTAGAGCGGATATACCAATACAGCTTTGCCTGGCAGCTCTTCTACAACGGCTCTAATAGCAATTGGAATTTGTTGATTTACAGAGGTGCCTGTGGCAGTATCTTTTATTGTGTATTGTAAGTAGATATAAGGGGTATTAATATCGTAATGAAATTCTTCGAGTAATCTGCGGGTAACGATTACAGATAGGTCCTTTTCTTTGAATCCGTTTTTATCACCAACCACTAAGTTCTTCTCTCCAAGAATATCTTCACGCATCAACTTCTTATCCTGTTCCACATCGATACTCCGGCCTCTTGCTCTGTAAAAATCCTTTCGTGTTTCATCATAGATCCATAATGGTTCTTCCAAATAGGTTCCAATATTTTTATAACCGTATTGTGCTTTTAAATCATTGTCGTCAAGTTTGTCTTTTAACCGGTCGATAAAACTGTTATCACTTTTTTCGAAAGGGATGTTTACCGTGAGCCAGTTTACAAATGCACTATTCATTTTTTTGTCGAGATAGTGTAAACTGCCATTCGCAAATCCAATGGCAAGGAAGGTGAAAAATAGGATGGAGGTAAGAATTACAAAATTCACCCAACGCTTGCCTAGTAAGGCATTGCGCTCTTTATTGAAAAAGAGACTACGATAAGTGTTTTTTAAATTTAGCTTTTCCGATTGTTGTTGAGGTTGTAAATTTCTATCTGCATTTGAGGTATATAAATCTCTAATTTTCTTTTTAAGATCTTGAGTTTGAGTAGCATCAAATTTCTCAAAATCGGTTTTATAAAAAATGTTTTTAGGTAATGATTCCCCATATCCTTTCTCTGTATTCTTTGTGATAACCACAATTTGATCGGCATGTTTTACGGCCAAGTTGATATCATGTGAAACGATGATGGCGGTGAGGTTTTCACTGATACTGCCTCGAATTACTTCGAAGAGTTCATTAGCATTGGCTTCATCCAAATTCCCTGTAGGTTCATCTCCAAAAAGTACGGTAAATCCTGCATTCAATGCCCTTACAAAAGCTACCCGCTGACGTTGCCCTCCCGACAAGTTAACTGCCAAGGAGCTTAAGCCTACTTCATTCTCAGGTAATTTCACCTTATTCATTAAAGCTTTTGCACTATCCAGTACCGCCTCTTGAGTTGAGTCCTCCTTGATCATCCGACTCAAGCAAACATTTTCATAGGCAGTAAAATTTTCCATGAGATTGGTATTCTGGAAAATGAAACTGAAATGTTTTTTTCTTACTTCGGAAAGCTGCGATTGATCGTTTGTAGCCCATAAGGCAGGTAGAGAAATTTTATCTGAAGTATTGAAATCAATATCACCTTGTGCGATGGTATTATTCATTAATCCAAGCGTTTCGAGAAGGGTACTTTTACCACTACCAGAAGCACCAAGTAAGAAGATTATTTTACCTTTGGGGATATCCAGGTTTTCGATACGAAGTACCTGTTCTTCAATTTTTCGTGAATAGGAGCAACTTAAATTGCGAATAGAGAATATAGTGTCCATCTAAATTTTGTTTTTGTCAATATTAGGAAGAACTCCCCTGATTGCCAAATTATTTATTGTTTACATACTTCATCTATTATTGAAATTCTTTCCATCGTTTGAATTCGTTTGATTCTTTCTGCGCTTGAAAGTTTTTGTAGTGAATGGCAAGAATTTATTGGATTCTAACCAAAGAAAGTATGTGAAGGTTTATGATGGAACCATTTGCTATCCGCAGCTTCACCTATTATTGGCGCCATTGATGGTCGTGTAATTAATATTTCAGTTCGATATAAGTTTATTTAATAAGTCGATTGTTTGAGCCAATTCCTAACTGAAAAGGTATTATAGCCAATAATACTGGGCATGTATTGTTCAATATTTGGATTGAAATGGGATTTAATATCTTTGCAGCAACAGTGAATTCACAAACCCCCACAATACTTTTTGAGGATAACCATATTATAGCGGTTAATAAACCTGCAGGATGGCTGGTGCAGGGAGATGCTACCGGCGATAAACCTTTAAGTGATTGGGTCAAAGATTATATAAAGCAGAAGTATCAGAAACCCGGAGACGTTTATTTAGGGGTATTGCACCGAATCGACAGACCCGTGAGCGGTATCGTTCTTTTTGCAAGAACAAGCAAAGCCGCCGAACGGATGAGTAAAGCGATACAACAACGGCAATTAAGTAAAATTTATATCGCAGAAATCAAGGGAGTCCCGGCACATTTAGAAGCCACCCTTGAGCATTTTATTGTACGGAATGAATCCAATAATACCTCAAAGGCTTATACTCGAGAAGTTCCGAATAGTAAAGATGCACGACTCTATTATAAAGTAATAGAGCGACGAGGTAAAAATAGTTTGGTAGAAATTGATTTAGATACAGGCCGCCACCATCA
>CANLPK010000044.1 GCA_947492885.1 Bacteroidota bacterium | reverse complement strand
TTTACACCCAATAATGATGGTGAGAATGATAATTTTGAACTCTTCGTTAAGAATGTTACCAACTTCAGTATTGTAATTTATAATCGCTGGGGTGAGATGATATTTTCGAGTAACGATATGCATTTCAAGTGGAGTGGTGATAACCTTCCTGATGGCGTATATTATTTCAAAATAAACTATACCGATTCGAAGAAGAAGGCCCAGCAAAACAGAGGCCCGGTGACTATAATTCGATAATCTTTTCATGAAAAATTTAATCTTGTTACATGGTGCGCTTGGCAACGAAGTGCTCTTTGTGCCTTTGGTAGAAGCCCTCCAAAGCAAGTACCATTGTTATCGCTTCAATTTCAGCGGACATGGTGGCGCGCCCTTTCAAGCAGCGTTTTCCATTGAGCAATTTGCTGCCGAGCTCAATACCTTCATGGAGCAAAATGATATTGCCGATGCTACGGTATTTGGGCACAGTATGGGAGGCTATGCAGCGCTTTATGCCAGTGCTATGGGCAATACCCGAATAAATAAAATCATCACCTTAGGAACCAAGTTTGAGTGGACTCCTGAAATTGCTGCCAAAGAATCATCGATGTTTGATGTAGAAACTTTAAAAATCAAGTTACCATCCTTTGTAGCGCAATTGGAGCAGCAGCATGGAATGCAATGGGAGCAGCTGGTTCACGAGGTGAAGCGCTTATTAATTTCATTAGGCGACCATCCAGTATTAACTGATTCCTTATTGCAAAAAATTACCATCCCTGTAATTATTTTACGTGGTGAAAACGATAAGATGGTGAATCAGGAAGAATCAATCAAAACCCAATCACAAATTCCAAATGCACAATTCCTAAGCCTTCCCGCCCAGCCTCATTTATTAGAGCGGGTGAATTTGGAAATGCTGGTGAAGGTGATTGAGGAGTGTGTGGGATAGTTTTTTTTGGAAACACTTTTTATTCAGCACTATCGCAAATCTAAGATTTGTATACTTTTCAAGGTAGTCAGATACCTCGCGGAGCCAGCGCCTCGAATTATCTTGAATCTCCCCTAACTTTTCCAAAGTTTGAAACTTCGATATACTTTCGATTATTCGAGATTGAACTTTGGAAAAGTTTGAAGAGAAAATTTTAAATCAGAGACTTCGCGGAGCCAAGGAGAATTGCCTTATACGCACCGAATTCAAAATTGCACTTTAATTCCTATAAAAATCTTATTTTTAAACCCAATTGAAACAAATGGTAATTATGAAGAAGTTGATTAATTTTTTAGTCTTATTACTCTTAACTTTAGAGAGTAATTCACAATTTGAATTTAAGGTTCAGCCCTATTTTACAACTGACCCTACATTTAGTGGATTTCTTGATTCATCAACATTTTGTGTTGCGAATAGCATTACTAATAGAATCTATTTGCAAAATATTAATTCCGTCTCAATAGATACAATATCTACGGCTACCCCATTCTTTTGTTCTGACAATAAAATCTTTCGACTTAAATTGAATAATGGATTTGAACCTGAGATTATTACAAAGGAATGTTCATCAATGTTGAATTCAAATTTTTCATTTAATCGAATAAATCAAACTTTTAAGAAGTCTATTTTACCCAATGGTCGCGCGGCTTTTTTGGGAGAAGTTGATAGAGAAGCCTCTGTGAAATATTATAGTACAGAGTTTGGAGACTCATTATATATCTACCATATGTTAAATAATTCTTGGGATTCTATTTTGACATATCCGCATTTAATTTCCCCATTAAGAATTTCAAATAATTCTGGAATAATTTGGATTCTGGATACAGGTGGAACCTTTGCTTCAATGAGACTTGCATCAACAAATGACGGATGTAAGACTTATAAAGTTTTAACTAATATTGATTATAACAAGCCACCACTTACGACACTAAATAATGGGATATTATCTAAATTAACTATTATCACAAATGATTTCTGGATAGCACAATATAGATATGACAGTTCCAATGTGCAACTAAATAAGATATATTTCACCATCGATCAAGGCACAAAATGGAATGTGTTATTTAATTTTAGTGCCTCAATAATTGTAGCGGCTAGTAATAGCGTAGTTTATATTTACCGAGCAAAAGCCGGAAAGCTTAATGGTGAACTCTATCAAGTGAGTAATTATGGAAGCAATGTTTGTAAAACTAACTTTAATGGAACAATAGTAAATATGAATTTTTTTGGAGCGAACAATGGTTTGATACTTACAATTGATACACCTAATAACCAACCTGGAATTTGGCGAATACAAAACGGTGGTGGTCCACCATGTTTTATTAATGGAATCAAAGAAGAAGAAATCACGGAAATAGATTTTGGAATTGCACCGAATCCTTCAAGTAATAAAATAACAATTACCTCCACTTTTTACTCTCATTTTCAAATTGTAAATATTATGGGCCAAACGGTCATGGAAGGAACATTATCGGAAAGCGAAAAAACCATTCCTGTCGACCAACTCAGCCAAGGAGTTTATATTTTTAGAATGGGAGGAATGGCTAAGAAATGGATAAAAAATTAATTGGAAGAATGCTGCCTAAGTTGGTATTCTGATAAATGCATTTCGAATTTATTTCCCGCAGCCGTGAAGAATCTTGAATCATCCCTAACTTTTCCAAAGTTTGAAACTTCGAGATACTTTCGATTATTCGTGATTGAACTTTGGAAAAGTTTGAAGAGAAAAATTAAAAGTGAGATTAGCTTATGTGGCAACGAAGTTAAAGAATTTGTTTAGCCAGAGATTGGATTTCATCCCTTGTTATTTCAACATCATCACTGTGCCTTTATAATCATGCCTTTGTCCATCACCATCGATTGCCTTAATCATATAAATATAATTTCCAGATTCACAGCCTTCACCATTCCAAGAAGGTTTAAGGATTGGGCTTGTCGAAGATGAGACATCAAATATTAGTTCGCCCCAAGAATTATAAATAAACATTTGATATGACTTACAATAGCTTACGACTGGCTGAAATGTTTCATTTAATGCATCACGATTCGGTGAGAATACATTGGGAATGAAACAGTAGAATGTATCCGCGTGATAAACATTGAAATACGCTTCTGAATAACAGGTGTATTTGTTGTAAGCAGTGGCTTTTATATTGTAGTGTCCAGTATCAGAATAATCGTGGACTGCAATTATTGAATTTAGATTTGAAATATAATTATCATTAGACCCATCTGCCCAATCTATGACAACACTATCTGCTGACACAGTAAGGAGTGTAGCAGTACATTTTGTTTTAGGCAATGTTATTTTAGTTGGGTTAACACTTAAGCTAATCTGTGGGATGAGCAAAGCTTCAACGCTATTTGTGAAGGTTAAACAAAAGGTATTTCCATTTTTAAATTTCAATCTGGCTAGTACCGGATAAATACCTTCTTTATTATAAACATGTTTCGCTTTCAGAACAACTATTGACCTTCCAAATTTTGAAGTTTCAGAAAAACCATCACCAAAATCCCAGGTTATTTCATATTCTACATTATTTGAAAAACTGAGAATTGGTGTTTCGAAATTCACTGTTAATGGCGCACAACCACTGCTAATGTCTGCAATTAAATTAATAGAATTGCTTGTTGCAAACATATAAACCATTGATGTATCGGATATAACAGAACATTCGTCTGTGACTTTTAAAATGATTGTTGTAGATGAATTTGGCACAAAGCTCAAGCTGTCTGTTATTGATAAAATATTTCCCATTCCATCTTTCCATTCAAATTTGGGTTTTCCACTTCCATTATTTGTTTGGGCTTTGAAATTCACTGCATCGCCAGTGCACAGAAATTTATCTCCAAGTTTTTGATTGAAACTTAAGGTATTAAATACTTTTATGTTTACTGAAATACTGTCATTCTTTAAAGAACAGTTATCTCTAAGCAAAATACTGTAAGTCTCATTAGCAACGATTAAAATACTAAATACTCCCGAAGTATTGCTTTGTATCAGTACATTATTCTTTCTTAGATAAAAAACATACTTGCCATTACCACCAGTAGCATTTGCTTTAATAACAAAATTATTCCCTTTACAAAGCGTGGTATCTATTGTATTTATTGTTAGTCTTAATTGAGGCAATAGTGTAATCTTAATCTTCTTCCAAAGCGTATCTTTTGCGCAGTTATTAACAGCACCTAGAGCATATGTTGTAGTGCTGTCTGGTTGAACCAAAAAAGTTCCACCATTATTTGTCAAATTACCCGAAGGTGTCTTCAAGATATAATTATATACCGAATCGCCCCCACTTGCAATAGCCCAAATACTCATAATGTTTCCAAAACATAAGGTGGTATCATTAGATGTTGCTAATTGAAATGGATTTCTCACCTGAATAAAAAATCCAGTACTGTCAAAACACTTATTGGCTATGCCTTTTATGGAGATAGCTTTTAAGCCAGTTGAAGAATAAGAATGAAATAATTTAGAATTGTTACCCTTTAAAATTGTATCCACCCCTTCGCCCCAATTCATTATAATACTGTCATTATAATTAGTAGTAATTGATAGATTCAGATTTCTGTTTTCACACAAAGGGTAGACACTATCCTTATTGAATTTTAAATCAATTTTTGGAATTACATTTACTCTAACTGTATCTGAATTCTCGCAACCTGATGCATTAATTGCATGCAGAATACATATGGCAGAATCGTTAGCTAATATTTTTGGATTTATAATAGTCGAATCTGTGAAATAATTTGGAATGTTCGATGTCCAATAGAAATTTGGAGAATTACTGCTTCCTTCAAGTGCTAATGAATCACCAAAACAAACCGTGGTGTCGGTGCCCGCATTCACGAAAGGCTTGGTAGAAATGAGAATTAAACTATCAGAAAGATTCGAAATTCGATTAGGTAAGGTTGACTTTATCCTTATGTAATATGTTCCAGCTACAAAATTATTAGGAATCAATATTCGAGCATTACTCAAATTTCCAGTTAGACTATCTTTCCATGAATTAATTACTCGAATTACTCCAGTAAAATTACGATTCGTACATGCCTCCAATTTGAATGTAGTATTGCCATCAAAAAATCCATACTTGTTATATGGAATATTGATACTATCCCCTACACAATACCTTAATACATTTGGAGTAAGGCACTCAATCCATTGACCAAAATGAAATGTGGTTAAATAAGCACATGGAATTTGAAAGCCTGAAGTAGAATAATATCTCTGACTAAATTTCCCAATAGGATAGACATGATTATTAAGAAAAGCAAAATAGGTTGAATCAGATGGAATTGAATGAGCTGGATCGGAGTCCGTTATTATATTTAGTTGAGATCCCAATGATAGTTTATAATACCAGCTTACTATCATGTACGACCAAAAATATGGGCTTGTGTACTGGGCCGAAGTTACCTGCAGGCTACTGATACAATTGAATAAAGTGTCGGTAGTTAAAATTATAATGTCGGCATTTGATCTTGGTTTTGTATTACAAGTAGTAGTGCCATTTGCGTTAAAGGCTACATAGGCAAAGACAAAATTATTTCTATATTTAATTGCGTCTATTGCAACATTATTTGTTTGAGTACTATCTGTCCTTCCAAACAATCGAATTGATTTCTGATTTAACTGAGTATCTATTTCAAGCAGAAAAACCTTATACAAATAATTATTAGGTAGTTGATAATTCAATTGTCCATAATGTCCATAAATAAATATTTTATTATCACTCGTAAGCATTTTCTGAATATGACCACTAAACAAAGATTTTTTAATAAAATTAAGACTTGGGTCAAATTGATAAACCAAACTCGAATCTTCAAAGCGATGCGCTGATATATATTTATTATTGAATTGGTCGGTAATGAAATAATCGATATAAGTTAAGCTGTCTAATTCTGGGATATTTTTAATCGAATTGATAATTCCATTAGTGTCCATTATCGCGATATACCTTGTAGAATTGGGACTAAAGCTGCCACAAGAAAATGAATTATTCGGATACCCGATACAATAGAACATATTTTGTTCATGAAAAACATAAAGATGTCCCTGTAAACAAGTTGGCGAGTAATTTATTAGTGTTCCAGTACTTGATAATTTCAATTGAACAAAATTTTCACCAGGAGTATTGTAGGTAATATTATTAAGTTTAAAATAGTTTTTGCAATAAAAAAAACAATAGATATCACCTTGGTCATTCGTAAAACATGAGGTTTTTACATTGTTTTTGTTCGCGATGAGTGAATCTGTTTCAATGATTTTTAGCCATTTAATATTGTTTAAAGAATCATATTTTGTAATAGTATAATTCTGCTTTAGGGTATTACCTGTTGTAACAAAATTAGGCGTTGTAATATTATGACTTAATGTATTAAAAATAATTTTATTGTTAAATGAATCGACAGTCCAAAATGGGTTGTAACGATACGGAGCACTATTAAATTCTTGTGTATTAACAGGTATATAAGTAGAATTCAAATAGTTTTGTGAATAGATGTTCCCATAGCAAATAAAAAAAGTGAATACCAATAATCGCCTCAGAAATTCTAAATGAGGAAATTGATTAGTATTAACTTTTTTGTTTATTACAAGCATTTATGTTTCTAATTGGTGTAACCTAACAAAGTTAACGCATTAATTTTGAGAAAAACAATCTTATTTTAATTCAAAACTAATAATTCTCACCAATAAAATATACTATTAATACTAGTCTCATCTTCAAGCTATTCAATAATGATGCTAACTAATTAAACTAAAAGCTTGCTTTGCGAAGCCTCCAACTTCTTGATCGCGTAAGCAAATCTCTATCTTGCAATAGTATATTAATTCGAACGAATCCGAATCCAAAAAAAATCTTATGAACTTCGAGCTTATTTCTCGTTCAAGAGTTTATACAATTCATCCAATTTTGGTGAAAGGATAATTTCGGTGCGGCGGTTTTTCTTGCGGGCTTCGGGCGTTTTGCCTTGAGCTACTGGGAAATACTGACTGCGTCCGCTGGCAATGACGCGTGTAGGATCAATGCCTCCATCGCCTACTAATATTTTTGTGATTGAAGTGGCTCGAAGTACACTTAAATCCCAATTGTCTTTTATCACCACACCATTCATCGGTACATCATCGGTATGACCTTCAACTAAAATATTGATATCGGTTTTGCCTTGCAATACTTTTCCTAATTGTACCAAAGCATCTTTTCCTTTCTTATCTACTACCGTACTTCCCGATGCAAATAATAATTGTTCAGATAAACTCACATACACTTTTCCATCACGAATGGTCACCGTTAAATCGTTATCGCTAAATCCGGTTAGGGCATCACTAATGGTTTTCTTCAAGGCATTGGTAATCGAATCTTTCGCAGCTATCTTGGCTTCGAGCTCTTTCACACGGTTGGCTTTTTCGGCAAGCTCCTTGGCTTTGGTATCCAGCTCTTTTTGTTTGTTTTCAATATCGGCCTGCAATTCTTTATTGGCTGCATCTTTCTTCACCATCGCTTCTTCCTGTGCACGCAATTTACGTTCGCGCTCCATCAGGCTGGCTTCCATCTCTTTCAAACTGCCTAAGTTCTTCTGATTCTCGTTCTCATTGCGTTTCAATAATTGCTCATACAAGGAGTTCAAATCGTCGTAAAGTCTCTTTTGCTTATTATATACAAAGCTCATCTCGGTAGAGTCTGCCACCAGTCGGGTAACCCGCTTCTGATCCTGCTCGGCACCTACCCGCAACGCATTATTTTCTGCCAAGAGGTACTTAGTACTGTCGCGACAGTCGCGCAATGAGCCTTGATTTTTGGTATAGGAGGTGTTTAAATCTTCGAATTTTCGAGGATTAACACAAGAAACCAGCAAAATAAGAACACTGGATACTAAGATTAATTTTTTCATGGGAGGGCTTTGTATAATTTTTCTTACAAAGATTAGTATTTAAAATTAGTCACGTGTACAAATTTATGCACGATTTCTTTTGTTCGTGTCCAATTTTTATTACTTTTACGGCGCAAATCATGCTATCGCTCTTCCAGAAATGGGAGGGAGGAAAGTCCGGGCAACACAGAGCAATGTACTACCTAACAGGTAGGGGGAGTGCTATAATGGTATTTCTACAGAGAGTGCCGCAGAAAATTAAACTACCTTCTCGCTTGCGTTAAGGTACAGGTGAAAACGCGGGTTAAAAGCCCACGATAGATAATGGCAACATTATTTATGGTAAACCTTACATGTTGAAAAGCCAAATAAATCGCTGTCAAAGGCTGCTCGCTTTGTACAACGTAAGTTGTAGCAGCGAAGGGTAGGCAGATGGAGCCAGGTAGTGATACCTGGCCAAGATAAATGATAGCAGGCCAATGGATGTATCCAAAGGCTGTACAGAACCCGGCTTATTTGATTTGCATTTTTTTAAAGAGTATAAATAAAACAAAAAATAATTATGCCGAAAGTACTTATTGTCGACGACGAAAAAGCAATTCGCAATACCCTGAAAGAAATTTTAGAATTCGAAGGGTTTGAAACAGTAGAAGCAGAGGATGGGCAAACAGCCATTCAGAAATTTACTGCTACCAACGATTTTGATGTGGTTCTTTGTGATATCAAAATGCCTAAGATGGATGGAATTGAAGTATTGCAAAAACTGCAAGACCTCAATCCCGATACTCCAGTGATTATGCTTACTGGACACGGTACCACCGAAACAGCCATTGATGCCACGCGCAAAGGGGCCTACGATTTCCTGCAAAAACCACCTGATTTGAATCGTTTGCTTATCACGTTAAGAAACGCAACGGAGAAAACAAATCTGGTTTCTGAAACAAAAGTACTGAAGCGCAAAGTTTCTAAAACCCGTGAAATCATTGGCGAATCATCTGCTATCAATAAAATTATTGATACCATCGAAAAGGTGGCTCCAACCGATGCACGGGTAATGGTTACCGGACAAAATGGTACAGGTAAGGAACTCGTGGCACGCTGGATTCACGAGCGTAGTAACAGAGCTTCCGGACCATTAATCGAAGTGAACTGTGCAGCCATTCCAAGCGAACTCATCGAGAGCGAATTATTCGGTCACGAAAAAGGATCCTTCACCTCTGCTGTAAAGCAACGTATTGGTAAGTTTGAACAAGCCAATGGTGGAACGCTTTTCTTAGATGAGGTGGGCGATATGAGCCTCTCGGCACAAGCCAAGGTCTTACGTGCTTTGCAAGAAAATAAAATTACACGTGTAGGTGGCGATAAAGATATTGATGTGAATGTGCGTGTTATTTGTGCAACGAACAAAGACCTTATCTCTGAAATTGAAAAGAATAATTTCCGTCTGGATTTATACCATCGTATTAGTGTAATTCTAATTCATTTGCCATCGCTGAATGAGCGAGTAGATGATATTCCATTGCTCGCCGAGAACTTCCTGAATGAGGCTTGCGAAGACAATAAGATTCCATTGAAAGCATTCACCCCAGAAGGTTTGGAGGAAATGAAAAAAGTAAACTGGAGTGGAAATATCCGGGAGCTGCGCAATGTAATTGAACGATTCGTAATTCTTTGCGGACCGAGAATTACGGAGCTCGATGTGCGTACCTATACCAACCCTACGCGAGGTACCAGTACCGTACAAGGCTTGCTCGATAACTTCACCAAGTTCCAGGATTTTAAAGATCATACCGAGAAAATTTTCATCCAGGATAAATTACGCAAGAACAATTGGAATGTGGCCAAAACGGCTTCTGAGATTGACATTCAGCGTAGTCACCTCTATAATAAAATCGACAAGTTTAGCTTAAATCGCGAAGACGAGTAGGTTTCTTTTTTTTGATTTTTGGTGTGATGATGGATGGAGTAATTCAATCCTTCTTAAAAATGTATTCCCTTATTTCAAATGAATGATGGTAATACCTGTTCCACCAAATTCTTCTTTTTCACTTTCGTAGTTTGCAATATTCTTATGCTTCTTGAAGAGCTGCCATAATAGGTTTTTCAAGATGCCATCGCCTTTGCCGTGAAGTACTTTCAAGGTATCGAAGCCGAGGAGCAAAGCATCGTCAATAAATTTCTCCGTCTTTAATAAGGCATCGTTACCGCGCTCTCCACGAATATCCAAAGTAGTGGTAAAAATTGCGGCTTTGGAGGTGAGGTCGATATTCGAATTGCTCAATCCCTTGGCCGGCTTGCTTACCTTCTCCAGCTGGTTTAAAGGAACGGTACTATGAATATTTTCGAAGGCTACTGTTGCCTTGTTGTTTTGAATTTTAATCACTTCTCCAACCACCGTCTTGCCACTCATCTTCACATAATCGCCTAAAATAATGATATCCGAATTTTCTGTTTTAGCAGCATCGGGTTCCATGGGTATCACTTGCTTCTCGAGTTGCACTTCTTGTTGTTTCAACTGTTTGCGAAGTTGCACCGTACGTTCTTTATCGGCTTGAGTTTCGCGAATTTCTTTGATGATGGCTTCAATATCTCTATTGGTTTGTGCAAGCAAGGTCTTGGCTTGTTGCTGCGCTTCCGCAATAATTTTTTTCTTATTCAGTGTGAGGTCTTTATTCAATCGCTGGTTCTCGTCGATGGCGCGCTTGAGTTCAATGGCATGTTGTGCATTTTCATTTTTCGATTTATGAAGTAGCACACGTTCTTTCTCCAACTCCACCAAAAGTTGCTCCACCCTTTGCTGCTTGGCATCGAGCTTACTCTTGGCATAATTCACCACTGTTTTATTCAAACCAATTTTTTGTGCAATCTCAATGGCATAGCTACTTCCAGGGTTACCCACCTGCAATTGATACAGAGGTTGTAAGGTGCTGGTATCAAATCCCATGGAGGCATTAAATACTCCAGGTGTATTATTGGCAAAGGTTTTAATATTGCTAAAATGGGTTGTAATCACACCAAAGCTGATATTATTGGTGATCTCACTCAATACCGCTTCACCAATGGGGCCGCCAAATTGCGGGTCGGTACCGGTACATAATTCATCAATGAGTACTAATGATTTCTTTCCACTGAAATTCACAAAATGCTTCATGTTTTTCAGATGGGAGCTATAGGTACTCAAATCATTTTCGATACTTTGTTCATCACCAATATCAATAAATAAATCGTCGAAGATCCCCGCTTCACTGTGCGCCTCCATACATACAAGGAGTCCGCATTGCAGCATGTATTGCAGCAGCCCTATGGTTTTTAAGCTCACCGATTTACCACCAGCATTGGGACCAGAGATCACACAAATTCTGTTTTCACGATTGAGTTGCAAGCTCAAGGGCACCACCTGCTTATGATCTTTTTGCAAGGCAAGGAACAACAATGGATGAAAGGCATCTTTATAATTCAACATGGCCTCCTTCTTCAGGATGGGCATTACGGCCTTGAGTTCAATGGCAAGCAATGCTTTCGCTCTTACAAAATCGATGACACCCAATTTCTTAAAATAATTTTTAATGGTTGGAATCGAAGGACGAAGCGCGTCGGTGATGCGAATCAAAATTTTTATGATCTCTCTTCTCTTTTCAAAATGTAGCTCATTGATTTCATTATTGATTTCAAGAATTTCTTCGGGCTCAATGAAGAGGGTTTGCCCTGTGGCACTCTCATCATGCGTAATTCCTTTGATCTTGCGTTTGTGCTCTGCTAAAATGGGCAATACCATGCGGCCCTCTCTCAGCGTGATTCCTGTAGAAGCCAGCCAGCCATTGCTTTCGGCATTTTTAAAAATCGATTGAATGCGCTTGCGGGCAGTGGCTTCCTTATTGCTAATGGAAGTGACAATATCCATCAACTCCTTGCTCGCATTCTTTTTCATATTCCCATCCTTATCCAAAATAAATTCAATCTGATTTACTAAGGTGGTATCATACTGCACATCGGCGATGATATTATAGAGGGTACTGTATTGCTCTTTGCGTTTTAGGAAATAATCGGTGATGCCTTTGATGGTGATGAGCGATAATCGCAAACGATGCAATTCCTCTTCAGTTAAATAACTTCCGGGAGTAATTGCCTTTTGCAAGGCCGAATGCATATCGTAAATGGTATCTAATGGAAGGGGCTGATCGGTGGTCAGCAATTCCTTCATCTCCTGTGTTTGTCGCAACCAGAGGTGAATTTGGCCGTAGTCCTGACTATATTTAATCATTCCCACATGATACATCCCCAGGGTGCTTAAACACTTTCGTTCCAGGTTCTCTTTCAGCGTATCAAACGATAGTTTTGTTTCAATATTTTTCGGGTAAAGCATGGGTTCTCGTGGGCAGTTTAACTTAAAAAAGTTTTGATGCGCTGGGGTTCAATCGTTAGGTTAGTTCTTAATCTCACTTTGCATCTTACTCAAATTCTCTACTACCTTCTCATATACTTTATCCATCTCCTTGGGATGTTGTACATAATAATCCATGGTTTCACGAAATCCGGCCTGGTTGGTATGATATTTCTGAAATAAAAATTCATAGTTATTCAGCACATATTGCGTGAGGCTATCACCATATAAATTCATTAGATTGGTCGATCCTTCTACCAAATGAATTTCGGTGAGCAACGCAATCATTTGCGTTTCGCCGATGGTATTTTTTGAGGTATTCGTTTGATTGCTATTTTTGCAATGGGTAAACAAAACCACCAGCATGAGTATAGAAGAGAATTTAAAATACATAAATGGGAAATTAGGCAAAAGTACCAAACTCATTGCGATTAGTAAAACGAAACCTGTTTCCTTATTGAAAGAGTGCTACGATGCAGGCCAGCGTAGGTTTGGCGAAAACAAGGTGCAAGAGATGGTGGAGAAACAATCGCAATTACCTCCCGATATCGAATGGCATTTGGTGGGACATCTTCAAACCAATAAGGTAAAATACATCGCATCGTTCGTTGGAATGATTCATTCGGTTGATAGTTTGAAACTACTTATCGAGATAAATAAGCAAGCCGAAAAGCATCAGCGAATTATTTCCTGCCTGCTCCAAATTTATATCGCCAAGGAAGAAACAAAATTTGGATTGGATGAAGCCGAGGTGATGGCATTACTCAATGATGCTTCTTTTTCTTCACTTAAAAATATACGTATCGCGGGGGTAATGGGCATGGCAACCAATACCGACGATATGAATCAGGTGCGAAATGAGTTTCATCAATTGAAAGTGCTTTCCGAAAAATTAAAAAACTTATACGCATCGGAAGCGCACCCTTTCAACGAAATAAGCATGGGAATGAGCAGTGACTACGAGCTTGCCATTGCCGAAGGAAGCACGATGGTGAGGGTAGGGAGCAGCATTTTTGGAACCCGTTAAGAACGTTTCATGATGTATAAATCGACCCCATAAATCCCGCTTTTTTTTCTAATTTGCACCAAAATTAAAAATTCTACATGGAGCGTTTTCAGGGTTTGATAGGTATCGCAGTGATATTCGGTATTGCTTTTCTGGCATCCGACAATAAAAGAAAAATAAATTACCGACTTGTAGCCAGCGGTGTTGGATTGCAGCTGGTGATTGCCATTTTAATATTGAAGGTAGGGCCTGTGAAGCAATTCTTCCAATGGCTTGGCGGTATCATTACGCATATTGAAGCCTTTGCAAAACAAGGTGCATCTTTCGTTTACGGCGGACTCATGACCGATAACCATGCAGGAGGTGCGGTACCTTATGCCACACCAGGCGCCTTCGTTTTTGGGTTTAGTGTATTGGCTACCATTATTCTTGTTTGTGTGATTGTAGCAGTATTCTATCATTTTGGAATCATGCAGAAAGTGATTGCGGTGGTTGCTAAGGCTATGAATTATATAATGCGTGTTAGTGGTGCCGAGGCGTTAAGTAACGTAGCCAGTGCCTTTGTAGGCCAGGTAGAAGCGCAAGTAATGATTCGTCCATACCTCAAAGGAATGACAAAGAGTGAATTGCTTGCGAGCATGAGTGGTAGTTTGGCATGTATCGCTGGAGGTATTTTGGTGGTGTATGTTAGCTTTGGTGCTAAAGCCGAATACTTATTAGCGGCGAGTATCATGGCGGCTCCCGCAGCACTCGTCATCAGTAAAATTGTAATGCCAGAAACAGAATCGAGTGAAACCATGGGCTCGGTGAAGTTAGAAGTGAAAACGCCTTATAGTAATGTTATCGATGCCATCAGTCATGGAGCAAGCGATGGAATGAAAATTAGTGTGAACGTCATCGCAATGCTTATCGGATTCATCGGACTCATCGCATTAATCAATTTCCTATTGCAAAAATTTGGATACTTCGTGGGCTTGCCTGCGCTAAGCTTGGATTATTTCTTCGCTAAAATATTTTATCCGCTCGCCTGGTGTATGGGCACTCCGGGTGTCGACGTTGATACTGTGGCCACTTTGATGGGACAAAAATTAACCATCAACGAATTCATCGCCTTCGATAATTTGACCCATCACGGATTGAAACCGGTAACCGAGAAAGGCTTGCTCATCGCGAGTTTCGCCATTTGTGGATTTGCCAATTTCAGTAGTGTAGGAATGCAAATAGGAGGGATTGGTGCTTTGGCTCCCGAGCGTAGAGGCGACCTGGCCAAATTGGGAATGAAAGCATTGCTCTGTGGTACCTTGGCTTCGTACTTATCTGCAACCATTGCAGGTATGTTATTGTAAGTATCCAAAACTATACTTCCTTAAGTTATCAACGATATTTCAGGATTCGTTGGTGCTTCGATAATGGATAAATGAATTACTTTTCCAATCTCTAATTTACTCGACCTCACGTTATGCCACAACTCGATCCATCCCTTATTTTATATGTATTGATAGGATACTTCCTTGTATTATTTGGAATCTCCTGGTATACTTCACGCAAAGCAGATAATAATTCATTTTATTTGGGTAACCATCAATCGCCTTGGTATATTTTGGTTTACGGACTCATCGGTACGAGCATCTCAGGCATCTCTTTACTTTCGGTAACAGGTAAGGTAATGGGTTCTTCCTTTGGGTATATGCAAACGGCTTTAGGATTTGCATTTGGGTATTTTGTTATTGCTTATGTATTGCTTCCTATCTACTATCGCTATAATGTAACATCCATTTATCAGTATCTTCAATTGCGCTATGGTAAGGCATCACAGGTATCGGGTTCTATTTTGTTTTTGGTATCGAGAAGCATGGGAGCAGCAATTCGTCTGAGCTTGATGGCAGTGATACTTCACAATTTTGTGTTTTCTAAATTAGGTGTTACTGGTTTGCCAGGAAATGAAACAAACGGATTTCCTTTTTGGCTCACGGTACTCATCATTTTGGCTATGATCTATCTGTATACATTCAAAGGAGGAATCAAAACCATTATTTGGACGGATACCTTACAAACCACGTTGTTATTGCTTACCGTGGTAGTTTCCTTTGTGATGGTGAAAAATTTAATTCATGAAGGGTGGGGCGATATTTCAAAATCATTATATCATTCGAGAATCACCGATTTATTTCCAAATGGATTTTTGGGTAAGAATAGTTTTGTTGAACTCTTTGTTTCGGGTGTATTTCTTACGGTAGGGATGACGGGCCTCGACCAGGCCATGATGCAAAGAAGTTTGAGTGCACGTAATTTAAAAGATGCTCAGAAGAACTTGCTTACGTTTAGCTGGGTAATCGTTCTAGTTAATTTTGTGTTATTGTGTATAGGTGCCCTCTTATCATATTATTTCGCAAAGAATGCAATTCCATTGGGCAAAACCGACAATATGTTTTTCCAAGTCGCCACCAATTCGTTTGGGGTGGTAGCGGGTGTGATTTTTATTTTAGGATTTGCGGCATCCACCTTTTCAAGTAGTGATGATGCGATGACAGCCATCACCACTTCGTTTGCAGTCGACTTTCTAAAATGGGATGATAGCAAACCTGAATGGAAACGCAAACTATTGCATGCTGGGGTTGCCTTATTTTTATTTGCACTCATCGTTACCGTTTGCGCAAGCATGCAAGGTGCTGCCATCGATAATGTGCTCTTGGTTGCAAGCTATACGTACGCACCACTTTTGGGTATGTTCTTCTTTGGAATCATCACTCGCAAAAAAGTGAAGGATACTTATGTGGCAATTATTGCTGTACTCACTCCTTTGGTTACCGTTATTGTAAATACAGGCTTTGGAATGAAATGGGTAAGTGAGAACATGGATAATTTACCTGTTGATTTTTTCGATTACAATATTTTCAATCGGGTGATGTTCTATATCACCAAAGGCAATGGAAATATTACGATAGTGTATAGCGCTGCCTTTTGTGCGGTATTGCTTTATATCGCAAGCTTGTTTAGCAATCAGGAGTTAGATTAGAAATTAGAGTATCGCCTGAAATACGATATGTTTCTTCCAAGATAGGAGTAACTTCGGCGCCGATTCAAAGAGCCCGAACATCGCACTGCCACTGCCGCTCATGCCTGCATAGATCGCACCTTTTTGGTATAGCGATTCTTTGATAGATGAAAGCAACGGGTAACGCTCGAACGCATATCCTTCAAAATCATTTTCAATTCGTTTCGACCATGTTTTTTTTGTCCAGCTGGGCAATGATTTTAATTCGTGACGAATTGGAGTGCGCTGAATGTTTTGATACGCTTCCCCAGTACTGATATGTAGGGAAGGATAAATAACCACGATATGCAATCCACTTACATCCAATAAGGAGTTCGTTATTTTTTCTCCGCGTCCGGTGACGAAGGAGTTTTTGTTTTGTATGAAAAAAGGGCAATCACTTCCAAGTTGGGCTGCATATTTTTTGAGTGTTGCAGTGTTGAGACTTAGTTCGAAAAAATCGTTTAAGAGTTTTAGTGCGAAGGCGCCATCGCTGCTGCCACCACCCAATCCAGCACCCATAGGAATTTCCTTGTGAAGATGCATTTTTATAGAAGGCAAATCAAAATCGAGGTCGAGCAAGCGATATGCTTTTAGGCATAAATTGGTTGATGGGTCGCCTGCAATTGGAAGTCCGGTGGTAGTAAATTGAACCTTCTTCTTCACCGATTTTTTATTCTCGATTATTTCTAAGGCATCATACCAGGGCAATGGAACAAAATTCGATTCCAAATTATGATATCCATCTTTTCTTTTTTCAAGAACCTTCAGTCCGATATTTATTTTGGCGTTGGGATAAACAATCACTGGATTTTAAATTTAACTAAGGATAAATAACATGTTTTGAGCAATCAATCGAAGCCTAATTTTTTAATGATGAATTCAATTTCATATTCTTCAGCTGGGTCGTATTCATCTTTTAAATTATGACCATATACCTTTCCGAAATTGCTCCACATAAAGGCTTTGGCACCTCCCTGATATTGTTTGATTATACTAAAAGTGGTTTTACCTGTTTCGCGATAAATCAATTTCACCAAAATATGTCCTTGATCCATTGTCAGGTTTTTGAGTTGTTCTTCAAACTGTTTCTTTAATCCCGCCTCTGCCTTTTTCAAATAGGCTTTCTTCATTTCCTCATCAGTCATCTGCGCCAAATTTTGCTCTATCAATTGCATTCTAAAAGCAGCAAGTTTTGCATAGGGGAGGGCACGTTTCACATCTCTAACCAATTTGGCGAAACGTTTTTCATCATCTATATTTCGTTTTCTTTTCTTTCCTTTTTTTTCTACTTCTCTTAAGTTTACCACTAAGAAAGTATCGCCATCTACAATTTGTCTTCTAAGCACATTATAACGCACCGTGTCAACCTGAGCGTGGCTTTGATGGCTTATCAACATCAGGCCGCATACCAATAAAAGAAAAAATTTATGCAAGGGTTTCATCTTGTTGGGGTTTCTCTTTTCTTAGCAATAAGTAGGCCCCCATTCCTATCCCAACAATAAATAACATACTCGCAATCATCGTTGCTTGAGAGAAAGCCAGTCCCGCAAAATGGTAGGGAGGATTCACACGGATGCGTTCAACACAAAAGCGTTCGATACCATTTACGATGAGGTAAACGCACCATAACAATCCTGGTTTTACCAATCGTTTGCGAATATTCCATAAGAAAATGAATAGTAAAATTCCAAGGATAGCTTCATAAAATGGGGTTGGAAATACAGGTGCTTCTAATGCGGTGTTGAATGTTCCTGGAGCATCGTATAATATTCTTGTTCCTTCGTGCGCTACATTTCTCGGATAATCGAAGGCCCACATCCAATCGGGTAGGAAGCTCATCCAGCCTGGTTTTGGAGCCGTATTCACAATACCCCAATCGCCATCACCTGCCAGCTGGCAACCAATACGACCCACGCCATAAGCCAGCATCATCGCAGGTGCACCAATATCTAATAATGGAAGCAAAGGAACTTTATGTTTGCGTGTATACCAGATGACGCCGATGGCGCCACATATTAAACCGCCATAAAATGTTAAGCCACTAAACGATGCCAGTTGTTCTAATGGATGGGCTACAAATTCATCCCAGCGCTCCATGGCATCAAATAGTTTGGCACCAAATAATCCGCTGAGTGCAGCCACCATCAATATATTTCCCATCAATTCATGAGGGTATAAATTCACTTCTTTGGTGATTGGCTCAGGAAATTGTTTTTTTATTTTAATCGTATCGGCATAGGAAGTATAAACCGCGATGGCAACACCCACCAGAAGGCCAATGAAACTTCCCTGCATCGATAAAATATACTCCTGAGGATTTTCTGAGTGCTTGCTATAATCCATGATGAGCCCAATAATCTTGTATCCAATGATTCCGCCCACTATGGCATTGACGATATTATCAGTCATTGAGGGTAAAGTTCCAAAGGTTTTATTCACGCGCTCAAAAGGTATGATACCTTGTTGCTCTTTGCGTTTGAACTCGAGAACGAAGATGATATACGCCGCAGCGAAAGAAATGGCCATCATAATCCCAAAGGTGAAAAACGGGAGCGGATAGTATTTTCCAGTGAGATCAAAAATTAAATAGGAGAGGGTTGGATACATGGTTGTGTTTGATGCAAAAATAAGTCAAAAGCCTCATATTCCCGAAGTCGTGTGGAATCCTTTGAAAACCTTATTGGGTATGGTTTTTTTTGTTTTTCAATTGAATATCTAAAAATAATAATTAAAAAATAATTCAGAACCCCATTACCCATAAAATTGAAATCTCATTAACGAAAATTTTAAATTTCGTACTTGACAATTGCACCTTGCTTGTATTAAATTCGCATTGTTATGAAAAAGTATCTAGTTTTTGCTGCGATAAGCATGATGTTTGGTATGGTAGGCAGCTATGGCTATCATCAACTATTTAATCGTTCGGAAGGGTTCATTACAACTGCCCCCGAAGTGACCTATTCGAATGCGAGCTATTCACAATCGAGTGCCGAGAATGCCGATTTTGTAAAGGCTTCAGCACTGGCAACCCCCACGGTAGTTTTTATTAAAACAGTTTCCAATTCGCAAAATCAACGAAGCAATGATATTTGGGATATGTGGGATTTCTTCGGACAACGTGGTCCATCCTATAGTTCTGGTTCGGGCGTAATCATTAGTAAGGATGGTTATATCGTTACCAATAATCATGTAATTAAAGATGCAGATAAAATTGATGTCATCTTAAATAATAATAAACGCACCTTTAGCGCCAAGCTTATTGGAGCCGATCCCAATACCGATTTGGCCTTGATAAAGATTGATGCCAAAGACTTGCAAGCCATCACCTTTGCCAATAGCGATAATTTAAAAACAGGGGAATGGGTATTGGCAGTTGGGAATCCATTCAATTTGACCTCAACAGTTACCGCAGGAATTGTAAGTGCGAAGGGCAGAAATATCAATGTGAATCAGAATGCGCAGTTTCCTATTGAGTCGTTCATACAAACCGATGCAGCCATTAACCCCGGCAATAGCGGCGGTGCACTGGTGAATTTAAATGGAGAACTGGTAGGCATCAATACTGCAATTCAGAGTCAGACGGGTAGTTATGTTGGTTATGGTTTTGCGATACCAGGCAATATGGTGGCGAAGATTGTGAAAGACCTGATTGATTTTGGTGATGTACAAAAAGGATTCACAGGCATGGAAGTGAAAGATATTGATGCCGAAACAGCATCAAAAGATAATATAAATAATGGGGTATTGATTAATGATGTATATGAAGATGGTCCTGCTGCAAAGGCTGGACTGAAGAGCGAGGATATCATCACCAAGGTTGATAATAAACTGATGGATAGCAAAGCGATTTATGAAGAACAAATTAGTTACCATCGTCCTGGCGATATGGTTAAAGTTACTTATTTAAGAGGAGGCAAGGAGGCGACTGTTGAATTGAAGCTTATGAATAAGGAAACCAATAAAGCCATCACGCAGAAGTACACTGTATCGAGTACCCGATTGGGCGCCGATTTCAAGCCATTGACAGCTGCCGAGAAGAGCAAGCTTGGAATCAATGCTGGAGTAAAGGTGACTAATATTAAGAATGGTGCATTGCGTCAAATGAATATTCCTGAAGGGTTTGTTATTTATAAACTCAATAATAAAACCTATACCGAGCCGGCCGATTTGATACATGATTTAGAAAACGTGAGTGGCCGAATCCTCATCGAGGGCTACTACGCCGACGGCGGAAAAGCCACGTATAGTTTCTTTACGTATTGATGGGATGAGGATTGCGGTATTTCAATCCTCAATCTCTTAACAATGTGTCCGCCGTTGCGTCTCCGACCAACGGCCCCGAGCTTCTCGTATAGGAATGTATTATTTGTTGAATATACATTCACTTAGATGTCTTCAGATAAGAATACATTGAAGCTTGAAAGGTAATGCGGTCGTTGGTCGGAGACGCAACGACGGACGCGAGGTCGATAGTTTGACGAGTTGATATTGGCTGAGATAATGAATACTTCAATCATTGAGGTTAATGAAAAATACCTGCTAAATCCATTAGCAACAATTTTCCAAAACAGCTTATTTCAGGGCATTGGGATGGTATTTTTACCAAAATTTAA
>CANLPK010000043.1 GCA_947492885.1 Bacteroidota bacterium | reverse complement strand
AAGTATCATTCGTTTTAATGAATGCTGTTTGTTAGGCGCGGCATTCGCAATTAAACTGGAATAATATGGAGAGGTTGTTAAACTTACAACCTGGTGTTTTGCAATCTGATTCCATATTTTACTTGCATCAAACTCTTGAGGTTTGCTTGCTTTAAAATCGGCAATAACAGAAGTAACTCCATTACCCAAATTTAATAGCAATACGATGGGAAGCATGGGCATATCGGGGCCCGAAGGATGCTCAGGAAAGGGGGTAGTGAGGGGCATCAAGGCATCAAATTGTGCCTTCAAAAATTCATGGGTGCGTATAGCAGCTTTAGGCTGACCAGTGCTTCCAGTGGTAAATGTAATTAGGGCAGGATGCTTCGCGCTTGCATCGAATGGCACTTGCTTCTTTTCATGAACCACTTGTGTGGCAGGCAGTTTAAACCATAATGGAATATTTCGAATAGATTTACTGGTGATGGCAAGGAATCGAATTTTAGCACTTGCTATAAATCCGCGACAGTGGGCCATTTCGCAACAGTAATCGAGTCGTTTACGATTCACCCACTCATCCAGAAAAACAGCGGTAGCACCGGCATAAAACAAAGCTAGTACCGATACATAGAGTTCAATACTCATGGGTACAAATACCATTACCCGGTCGCCTTCCTTGATCCCTCGCGACTGGAATATTTTCAATTGCATCATCACCAGGGAGTGTAATTCATCAAACGAATATTCGCGATCATCCTTATCAATGATGGCGATTCGTTGTGGCCACTGGTTTACCGATGCTTCAAAAATATCTGCTATATTCATTATTCCTTTTGATGAATACGCTGACGATTTTCACAATCGGATTTCATATTCTCTAGGTTGCGCTGAAAAATACTTGAGATTCGATAAGCACCAAAATAGAGTTTTAATGATTCGATAAAACCCGGCTCCCGGGCATCGATAAAAAATGTAAAGGTCAAGTCGCAGCTCCCATCCGGGTTTGCGACATATCGTTGTTCGGTAGCGATATCCGTTGTGCTCATCGAAAATCCATGAAGATTATAACAAGAGAGTTTCCTTTTTACATTGGGTATTACTTCTTCCACGGTCTCATCCCAATAAATTCCTTTCTCATCAGGTTGGCAAAAGCAACGTCGTTTGCTGCCAATGAATCCATCGGCAATGAGGCTTGTATCGAACGGGGTTATATGATCAACGAATACCGACCAGCGTTTGGCATTTTCCGAATTGCCTAAATAACGAAATACTAAATCGACTGAAACATTGACGTGCACAGTGTTTTTTACGAGTTTGTAATTAAAGCCATTAAACTTCCCATACGGACTGAACCAAATAACAAAACACAAGATGAGTAGCAAGAGTGAAATAATTCCCAATAACCATTTAACAAGACGTTTCATTTTTATTTTATATTATTTCCGAATAAAACATACGAACGAAATACTTCACCTGAAAACTTTTTTGATACTTTATTAGAGGTATTTGATGCATGCATGAATGCATGTATCATATGCAAATATCCCTTTTTGCGCGCTTCTTTCACAATCAAATTGCCCAATAAATGAATGATGCCAGCATATTTTCGAGATGGATTTCTGACAATCGTTTTCACAACTAAGGTAGGCGTCACTGAATTATAGATATCGGGTATTGCAAAAAATAAGGCGGTAATCTTTCCATTCTCATCTTCTGCAATCTTCACAAAACCAGGGTCAATTAAGGGTTTGATGGGCATATATTTTGCAAGAAATGCATTCGATTCAATTGGAGTGAATAAAAAATTATTTGCAAAATAGGTGCTGCAAAACTCATGAATCAAACCAATCTCTTGCTCAAATAGCGCTATATTGATCGAACGAATATTGATTCCTTCTGCTTTAAATTTCTTCTCCAAAGCTTCATCATTTATATCCTCATTCAAGTTCAATTGCATATCAATACTGCTGAAGTATTTTGCAATCGGACTAAAACCACCTCCTTCCCAAAGTTTTAAATAATAATGATGGTGATAGTATTCTGTAAGAAACAAAGGTGTTGACCCTGATTCCATAAATCGATAGGCATTCCATGTGTTTCCATTCATTGGACCTACCAAGGATTTTATTCCAAGTTTAATTGCCACTTCACGAGCAGCGTCGAAGAGGGCCCTCGCAATTTCAATATCATCAATACATTCAAAGAAACCGAGCGTCATATACGGCACACCTTGATTAATCATCGCTGGGTGATGAAAGAGCACTAACCTTCCTTTTTCTGGAATCAATAATGCTTTTACAAAATCGCCTTCGATAATTTCATTTGGAACTTGCTTAAGCTTGTTATAATCATATAACAATTCGGGCAGTTTTAAAAAACCACGTTGGGGGAGTTCATCATAATTTAATTTTTGTACCATGATGTGTTATAAGAAAAACAAAGTACTTATTACAACAGCCATAGGAATAGTAATATTATCAAAACCCTTATTACTTATGGCTTCTGCAATAGCCGCTACAAATGCAATAAGTAATGCTGGAAATAAAACTCCCATATTCAATGAAGCATAATTTCGAATATAAATATAGCTGAGTATGCTCGCTAGTATGAAAAATACAATAGAACCCGCTAAAGATTTATAATTGCCAAAAATGGAATATTTCCCCCACGGCCAGCGTTTGCCAACCAGCGCTGCCAAAGGATCGCAGATGGCTAAGATGAGAATCGGCAAATAGAATAATATTGATTGTTTATCATTGAATTCATACATAACAAAACAAACATACACAGACAATGGATAACATAAACTTCCCCAGGTGATTCGATCTACGGCATTGATGGAAGGCAATAATTTAAACTTCAACGACACGATGAGAATTAATGCAAAAGAAGCACATAAGGCGAGTACCCAAATATGACTACTCAAAAAAACAGGGAAAAGAAAGGTTAGAATTCCGGTTCCAAAATGCACCAGTTTGCGAGTAAGTTCTGCTTTGATATGCAGGTAATGATATAGCACTTCGGCGAAACCAAAGAGTCCCAGGAAAGAGGCTGCAAGCCATATGCTATTTATTAAATCGTGGCTCATATTCGCTGATCCAAATAAAATCCATTATAAAAAAAACCTAAGTCGTTTACGGAAAGTGATTCAGAAACCGACTTTTGATATTCAAATTTTTGTGGCAAATGCTGTGATAAACGACGCGGTACCATTAAGTTCCAGTATGCCATCTTACAACCTTCAGAGGTATTGCTGGCCAATTGTATGGCTATTGAATCAAAAATTTCGGGCGACATATATTCGAAGATATTCGAAAGATTACAGGCATCTATTTTTGGCATCTGCGTGAATGCTTCTTGAGCATAGCCATGGTAGGTTTTAAGTTGATTTAAATTCTGCCGAATCGCTTGGTAATTTTCTTTACGCATGTAAAATGGTAATGGTTCACCAAAGGTACCGAGCATAATCATTTTCAAGAAATAATTCTTTTGTGCATTTAAAGAGATGAGATGTGTTTCGGCCTTTTTGAAAATGAACTCATCAACGGGAATTTTCACTTCATTGAGAAATTCCGGGTCGCGCCCATACTTCCCCATGACCCGCTTGCTAAAGAAAAATTTAAACAACCATCTCCATCTAAAATCATTCCAGGTAGTATGATAAAAATGCGCTTGTTCTTGGGCATCTTTTGTACGGAAGAGTTCCACTTTTGTATTGTGAGCATGTACCCAAGGGAGCATCCATCTTCTAAAAAATTTAAAATACTTTTCAAATTTGCCACAATGAATAATTCCATGTTCAATACTATGAGTATTCGCCTCCCAGTACTGACGCGCATTTGAAGGCATCGACAATTTCAACTTATTAAAAACCGATATTCTATGAACAGAATCTTTTACGCCAATAAATGCCAGAAATTCCTCTTGTTCTAATTGGTTGATGGCTACTTTTTTTAATTCAAGCAAATGCAATTGCACCATACTCAAATCAACGGCAAGCAACAATTCAGGTTGGGTAGCAAGCAGTGCCAAGGCATTATCGCCAGCAGAAGCAATGGATAGAATAGATGCTCCAGGATTCAATTGCAATCCCTCGAGTAATACATCAGCATCCTCCCAACAATTCGCATAACGAATGATTCCAAAGTCGGCACGTTCTTTTAATTCGCTCATTCTGCTTCGCCGTTTAAAATTTGAATACTTCCTGTGATTCCATTCATGAGCACCCAATCGCCAGTTTTCACTTGCTGCAAAAGCCCTTTAATACCAACAATACAAGGGATGCCCATCTCTCTGCTTACGATGGCCGAATGACTTAACAGACTACCTCGCTCCACCAAGATTCCTGAGCATGTTGGAAAAAGTGTTACCCATCCAGGATCGGTACTGCTCGTTACCAAAATATCGCCATCGAGGCCGGATACCTCTGAGGGATGATGCACCACTCGAATTTTCGCTTTTACAATTCCAGCGCAACAGGCAATGCCTTGCAAGGTGCTCTGTGCTTCAAGTGTTGGCATGCTGAAATCTTGTAAAAATGAATTCCCCGAATAAACCATGCCTCTTGTCGTGATTCGTTCATTTGGCGTTTCCTTCTCATACTCCTCATATTCCTTCTTTCTTAATTGCACCAATTGCATTAAGTTTACGTGTATAGACGTTCCATTGATAAAATCAAATATCTCTTCTTGTGACAACCAAAATATATCGCGAGGATGTATAAGCACTTGTTCGGCAAATAGCCTATTACCAAGAGCCAGAAACATATTGCGAACCATCCCAAAACCACGAGTACGTTCGTATCTTAAATTTTCTCTATTACTTACAAAGTATCGTGCCTTACGTAAAACATATTTGAAAATGAGTTTCTTTAACGGTTTGCTTCTTAACTTTTCTTCCAAACGATTCTCTGCATCGGCCCTCAAATTATTTTCCGATTTGGCATGGTTCGTAATCCCTTGTTGTAAATAGGATTTTATAATAGCAATATACCATTCGGGATGCTGATGATAGGTAAGGGTTTCGAGCTTCAACTCTCCCACCGATCGGTCACCCCAGCGGTAGATATAGTTTTTCACCGTAGCATAAATTTCGTTCATCTCGCCAGCTTTCATCAAGTCCCAAATTTTGAGTGCTGATTTTTCAATGAATATTTTTTTACTCTTGGAATCTTTTTCAATGGCTGCAACTATATTCAGAGTCAAAGTAATTGGCTCGGTACTTATTATATCATTCGCTCCCGAAACCAAGTCGTTATGCATCACTGGGTTATCTGGAAACAAAGTAGCACATTGCTTTTGAAGCACTCCAAAAAATATCATCGCGAAGAAATCATTCACCAACGGTGCTTTCCATTTTTTAACCAATGTTTGTTCAAACTCGAGATAAACCTCCATCAATTCATTCGCCGACAATTCAGAGAAATCCATCGACTCATAGTGCTTCATCACCTGATTAAAATAGGATTGAAACTCGATTCGTTGCCGGTTGGAAGTTCTTAGGTTATAAAGTATTTTCCGAATTGCTCTAAATATGTCGAGGTAATCGCGCCACCCTTTTCTTTCGATACTAAGTCCGCTATCGAAGCTTTCCTTTACCCCCATCATCTTCTCCATGAAAGCTGCATTCAAACTATAGCCTGGTAAGAGTTGTAAGGCACCATACCAGGAGTTTAGGTTATAGTAAACGCGTCCCTTGAGGAGCCCTAACATATTCGAATAAATACCTGCATGTTGCTCCACCTTTTTTTCATCGATACCCATAACCAATGAAAGCTGGCGATACACTGCTTCATACATTTTTACTATGAATGAAAAAGTGAGCGGACTCGTAAGCCCAGGATAACTTTCGATGATATTACTATTGTCCCAAACAATTTTTTTGCCCTTTGGGTCGGGTAAGTTTTTGGCTGTTGTAATAGGTCGCACTTGCAATAAGAACAACTGCTCCTTTTCATAGGCAAATTCAATATCGGGGTAATAATTCAATTGCTCTTTTAAGGATTTTAAAACATGATGTATTTCTGTTAATTGTGGAGATGAGAGTGATGGCTTCGTTTGCATTGCCTCAATTACAGGCTTCATCATGATGCCACCATTGGGTTTCATGCACGCCTCGCTTGTTTTTTGTGCAATTGATGAAGAGATTAAATCGCCTTTGTTACTCATAACAAAATTATCTGAATCAAGCTCCCCCGATACCAATCCTTCCCCTAGTCCGAACACACTCGAGATGATGAATTCATCGCGTTGACCACTCACAGGATTCATTCCAAATGCAACACCAGCAACTGATGCGTTCACCATTCGCTGTACGATGATGGCGATGGCTCCGTTGGTTTTTATATTATTGTGCTTACGGTAATTTACTACCCGTTCATCGTATGCAGATGTCCATACTTTTTTAATTGCCCCTTCGAGTGTTGCTTCTGAGACAAAAAGTTCGGTGATAAATTGCCCTGCAAACGAGAAGGTTCCTCCATCTTCATCAATACCTGAAGATCGCACTGCCACAAGGGTTTCGGGGGTGGTAAAAAGTTCTCGTTTTATATTTGAAAGTAGTGCATTCGGGATTGAAATATGATCTATGATTTCTAAATAATTGGGGCCATCACCCTTAGGAAGCATCTCAGAAAAAACGCCGGCAGGAATAATAACAAATGGAGGCACAGGCATTTTCAATTGACAAAGTGCCAAAAGGCTCGAGGCCTTGCCACCTATTTCCATCACTGGAGTTGCTCCATGAGTATCGCTGTGGGTGTATAATTTCATTAGAGTAATTTCATCAACATGGGAATGCCACCTAAAGAAAGATACATTCCGAAAGTCCATAATGCAGAAGCATATTCAATATACTTCGCTATTTTTTGTGAAGGTGAATTAGCCATAAGGTAAATGATTGCAGGACTTGCACACAATGCAAACAAACCAATTAATACCCAAAACAACTGCCAGCCAAAACCACCATAGTGTGCAGCGAGCAAAGCAAACACAAGGGTGCCTATAAGGCAAGCCAGCCAAGTAATTGGAGCTCCTTTTTGTCCGAGTAGTTTGGTATAACTAATAACCCCTTCTTCCTCTTTGGCTTCTGGTTTTATTTTTCGTCCCACTTCAAGCACGATTCCATTCATATAGCTTACCCCGAAAAAGTAGAGTAGTCCCAATGGTGCTGCTACCCCAGCAAGCAACCAATCCAAACCGCTGGCATAAATATCAACCAATGGAATGATAAACATATGACTTGTAACGTACCAAAACTGATGTTCTTTAAGCCATTTGGGAATAAAAAACTCTTTTCCCATCAGGCTGAGGTATGCCATCACTACTAGGTAGATAATGAACATCTTTGGAAAAAATAAGTTCACCAATACTTGAAGCAATACGGTGATGGCACCCACATAAAAAAGTTCTTTTAGGGTAATGAGACCTCGAGGCACTGGCAAGTATTGACGATATTTCATATCGTCTTCATGATCTTTAAATTCGTCGAAAATCCTTACCAATAAAAACAAGGTGAGGGTTGTAAATACACCAAGCAAAAATACTTTCCACTCGATAAAACCAACAGCCCCGCGGCAGATGCGACTATAAGAGACTGCAGAGAAACTGAATGCCCCGATCATAAAAATATATCCTATGAATGGAAATCGTTCCTGCTGATAAATATTAAATCGCTTAAGAAAATCTTTCATGTTTTAATTATATTTTTCTTCCGAAGAGTCGATGTGCTTTTGCGAAGCTACCACTTGCCAATGCGGCTGCGATACTGAGTTCACCTGCAAGCACAGTTGCACCGCATATTTCAGCGAATTTACGTGCCCCCCCTTCTCCATAGCAATCGAGAAGTTCCAAGCATTCGCGTTGGGTTGGTAAGCGTGTTCCTCCACCGATGGTTCCCACTACCAAACTTGGTAACGTCACCGTAACGTATAAATCACCTGCATCATTCACTTCCATACGTGTAATACCAACATAGGATTCACTCACACAGGCTACATCTTGACCGCAGGCCATAAAGATCGCGGTCAAGGCATTTGCAAAATGACCTTGTATTCCAATGCTGCCACTCTGAACGGCAGCCACGCTGCTGGTTTGCCAGTACTGCACAATTTGCTTTGGAGTAGAAAACAATACTTCCTTTACAATTTTTTCTTTGATGACTGCTTCTGCTGTAACCTTCTTGCCTCTCACGGTAGAAAAGCTAACCACCGTTGCTTTTTTATCGCCCGAGTAATTGCTTTCCAAATACCAAACTTGAGGTTGAATTGGAGTTTTTTCAATGATATAATTACAAATGGCATCGGTACAAATGGTTACCATGTTTTGTCCCGCGGCATCGCCTGTTGAATAATCGAAAATGCAAAGCACCTGGTTACCTTCCATATTCAATCGCATATCAATTAATTCTGCGTGCTTGCTTTTTGTTTTAACGATGGCTTTAAAATGATCCACCTGATCGAGAATCCAATACATAAATTTCCCTACTTCAGGTAATGATACAAACTTAAAAACCGGGGTACGCTGAACCGCTTCAGTTAAACAAACGGAGGTAATACCACCACTTAAACGAGTGGCTTTTGCGCCTCGGCTATAACTAGCAACCAAGGCACCTTCGGTGGTTGCGAGAGGCACATAAAAATCGCCTTGGGCGATGGTTCCATTAATTAGTAGTGGTCCAACCAAACCGGTGGGCACTTGCGTCATTCCAATAAAGTTTTCGATATTGCCTTGATATAATTCTGGGTTGGTGGGCATCGGTTCTTTACCAGAGAGTTTGCCCAAGTTCATTCCCTTTACCGATTTAATAAATTCCAATCGTTTATCAAAGGATTCCTTTGACCAGCTAAGTAATCCGGGAATGGCAGGTTGACCTTCTTCAGGATTCAGAGATTGTGGATGTAAGGTTTGAAGTATTCGATCCCACTCATCGGTTTTCTCTATTAGCTTTATAAGCGCTTTGGCTTTTTCTGAAGAAGTTGACATTAATTATCTTGTTGAAAGGCAAATGTAACATTTTACGATATATCACCGCTATCGGATAATAAATGCAAAATCATAAACGCCAAAAAGGCAACCAATATGAATTGGTTGCCTTTTAATTTTATAACGAAGGAGGTATTACTCTTCTGTAGTAGTAGTTTCTTCTGTAGATTCAGCTTTAGGAGCTGCTGCTTTTTTAGCTCTAGGCTTTTTAACCTCTGCTGCTGGAACTTCTCCATCTTCAGTTTTAGTCACTTTTGTTTTACCACGACGTGTTTTCTTCGCTGGAGTTTCTGCAGATTTAGATGGTTTGCTGTAAATTTCATTGTAGTCAACCAATTCAATCATTGCAATTTCTGCATTATCACCTGCACGATTTCCTGCGTGTAATACACGAGTATAACCACCTGGACGGTTAGCAATCTTGTTAGAGATATTTCCGAACAATTCTTTGATGGCTTCTTTATCTTGTAGGTAACTAAACACCACACGACGATTGGTCATGGTGTCGGTTTTGCTTTTAGTCAATAATGGCTCGATATAACCACGTAAAGCTTTTGCTTTAGCAAGCGTAGTGAAAATACGTTTGTTGGTAATTAAAGCAGTAGCCATATTGCTCATTAATGCGCGGCGGTGAGAAGCCGTTCTGCTTAATTTGTTTATCTTATTTCCGTGTCTCATGATGGTGGTCAGAGATGAGTGTTTTTGAGCGGACGAATCCGTCAAGTCACTTATCTAAAAATTTTAATTAATCTTGATCTATTTTGTATTTGTAAATATCCATTCCGAAAGTTAAACCTTTCTCACGTACCAATTCTTCTAGTTCGGTTAATGATTTCTTACCGAAGTTACGGAATTTCAATAAGTCGGCGATATCATATTTAACCAAATCAGCCAAGGTGCGGATTTCAGCAGCTTTCAAGCAATTGTAGGCACGAACTGAAAGGTCTAGATCTGATAATGGAGTCTTCAATATTTTGCGAGTTTGCATGAATTGCTCATCCACTTCAGGTGTTTCTACACGTTTAGGAACATCTAAAGTCATGTTCTCATCACTGAACAACATGAAATGGTGAATTAACAATTTAGCAGCTTCTTTCAAAGCATTTTCAGGGTGAATAGAACCATCGGTAGTTACTTCAAGAACGAGTTTTTCAAAATCCGTTTTTTGTTCTACGCGGTAATCTTCAACTGAATATTTTACGTTTTTAATAGGGGTGAAAATTGAGTCGATAGCGATATAACCGATCGGCGCATTTTCTGGTTTGTTTTCTTCTGCTGATAAGTAACCACGACCTTTAGCTACTTGAATTTCCATTTCAATAGTTAAAGCTGGATCCATATTACAGATAACCAAATCAGGGTTTAAGATATCGAATGAATTGGTATGCTTTCCGATATCACCTGCGGTCATTTTATCCTGTCCTTTGATAGAGATAAATATTTTCTCGGTACTGTTTAATTCAACGCGTGATTTAAAACGTACTTGCTTTAAGTTAAGGATGATTTCTGTAACATCTTCAACAACACCTTTGATAGTAGAAAATTCATGATCTACCTTCGGCATGCGAAGACTAATGATAGCATATCCTTCGAGAGAAGATAACAAAATGCGGCGCATTGCGTTACCGATAGTTACACCGTAACCTTTTTCCAATGGTCTGAATTCGAACAAACCAAAGAAATCAGTTTCTTTGTGCATTATAACTCTGTCAGGTTTTATAAAAGGTACTATTCCCATGGGATACTATTATTGATTTTAAATTTTAAAGACTTGTGAAAACTTTATATAACAATTCGTTATTTTGAGTACAACTCCACAATAAGCTGCTCTTTAATTTTCTCTGGTATCTGGTCACGTTCAGGGTAGCTAATAAATACGCCACTCATTTGTTTTTCATCAAATTCGATCCAATTGAATTTTCTACGAGATGAGATTGCTTCAACGATAATTTCTAATGACTTAGATTTTTCGCGAACTGCGATCACATCACCTGGACGAACGTGGAATGAAGGGGTATTTACTACGTTACCATTAACGGTAATATGTTTATGTAATACTAATTGACGTGCGGTGGTACGGTGTCTAGCGATACCCATACGGAAAACTGTGTTATCCAAACGAGCTTCTAAGAAACGCAATAAGTTTTCACCGGTAATACCTGGTTTAATCAATGCAGTATGAAAAGTTTTACGGAATTGACGCTCCAATACACCGTAGGTATATTTAGCTTTTTGCTTTTCCATCAACTGTACAGAATACTCTGACTGCTTGTTACGCTTGCGGCTTTGACCGTGCATTCCTGGAGGATAGTTCTTCTTTTCTACCGCTCTGTCCGGTCCAAAAATTGCTTCTCTGAATCGTCTGGCAATTTTTGCCTTGGGTCCTGTATAACGTGCCATCTTTTATTTACGAATTTTGAATTTACGAGTTACGAATTACGAATTCCTGTTTTAATTTTTATTTAACGGTGCCTTAAACACGACGTTTCTTTGGAGGGCGACAACCATTGTGTGGCATCGGTGTTACGTCGGTGATTGATAATACTTCAATTCCGGCTGCTCCTAAGGTACGGATTGCTGAATCTCTACCTGAACCTGGGCCTTTAATGAACACGTGTACTTTTCTCAAACCTGCATCGGTTGCTACTTTTGCGCAATCGTTAGCGGCAGTTTGTGCTGCATACGGAGTGTTCTTCTTAGAACCTTTAAAACCCATTTTACCTGAAGAAGCCCATGAAATTACCTGACCTTGTGTATTGGTCAATGAAATAATACAGTTATTGAAAGAAGCTTTAATATGAGCTTCACCAATTGCATCAACAGCTACGGTGCGTTTTTTAACTACTTTTTTTGCGGTTGCCATCCTATAATTTATCTATTACTAATGTTATGAATTATTTGGTTTCTTTTTTCTTACCTGCAACAGTTTTACGTTTTCCTTTACGGGTACGTGAGTTGGTACGGGTACGTTGTCCACGAGTAGGTAAGCCTTTACGGTGACGAATTCCGCGGTAGCTACCAATATCTTGTAAGCGTTTAATGTTCAACTGAGTTTCAGAACGAAGTTCTCCTTCAACCTTAAAACCTTCGGTGATCGATTTACGAATCAAATTCAAGTCTTCATCGTTCCATTCAGAAACCTTCTTACTTAAATCGATACCCGAATCCTTAAGAATTTTGGTTGCGCGGGAAACACCAATTCCATAGATGTAAGTTAAACCTATTACACCTCTTTTGTTTTTTGGTAAATCTATACCTGATATACGTGCCATTTGTTATTTTACGGTTGTTGCTTTACGATTTACAATTAAGAATTTGATCCTAATTTTAGATCTTTAATTTTTAAATAATTATCCCTGACGCATTTTGTACTTAGGATTCTTCTTGTTGATGATGTACAAACGACCCTTTCTGCGTACGATTTTACAATCTACACTGCGCTTTTTGATTGATGTCTTAACTTTCATTTTCTTTTTAGATTACTTATATCTGTATGAAATTCTTCCTTTACTTAAATCATATGGCGACATTTCTATTTGAACCTTGTCGCCAGGTAATATTTTTATATAATGCATCCGCATTTTGCCTGAGATGTGTGCCACAATCACATGACCGTTCTGTAATTCCACCTTGAACATCGCATTGGATAAGGCTTCCTTTATGACACCGTCTTGTTTTATTGAGGATTGTTTTGACATCTTTTTTTTTAGGGCTGCGAATTTAATGCTTTTTATTCAATTTTACATGCTTTGCACTTGTTGGGTTCTACCCTTGATGCGGTTTCCACCTTTCATCAATCCATCATAATGGCGCATGGTTAGCTGACTTTCTATCTGTTGTAGGGTATCTAATAGCACCCCTACCATAATCAATAATGAGGTTCCTCCAAAAAACTGAGAGAAGTTGGTTGACAATCCGAATACTCTAGTTAATCCCGGCATGATGGCAATCAAAGCTAGGAAAATAGATCCTGGCAATGTGATTCTTGACATCACGTTATCGATGAAATCGGCTGTCGATTTTCCTGGCTTCACTCCTGGAACGAATCCATTGTTTCTCTTCATCTCATCCGCAATTTGTACTGGGTTAATAGTGATTGCTGTATAAAAGTAGGTGAATGCGATGATTGTTAATGCTAAGGATACATCATATACCCATGAGTTTTGAGAGTTGAAATTCATCGCTACACCGTCCCAGAATGGATTTCCACGGAACAATTGAGCAATAGTACCAGGGATGAACATAATTGCTTGAGCAAAGATGATAGGCATAACCCCAGCTTGATTTACTTTCAATGGTAACCATTGACGTGCTCCACCGTATTGTTTGTTTCCAATTACACGTTTAGCGTATTGAACAGGAATCTTACGAGTACCTTGAACTAGTAGTATGGTAAATGCTATTACTAAGAGTAAGAACACTATTTCTACTAAGAATACGAATAAACCACCTCCACCTTGTGTACTACGAGCACTTAATTCACCCCAAATTGCTTGAGGGAAACGAGCCAAGATACCCACCATGATGATTAATGAAATACCGTTTCCAATTCCTTTATCAGTGATACGTTCGCCTAACCACATTGTAAATACGGTACCTGCAATTAAGAAGATGATCGTAGAAACTAAGAATGCGAAATTATCATTGATAATCGGACTTGCACCACCTTGTCCACGTAAAGTAGCCAAGAAGCCAAAAGCTTGAATGAAAGTGATGGCGATGGTAAAGATTCGAGTGTATTGATTGAGTTTTGTTCTTCCTTCTTCTCCTTCTTTAGCCATACGCTGAAACTGAGGTACAGCGATAGTTAAGAGTTGTATAACGATGGAAGCTGAGATGTAAGGCATGATTCCGAGTGCCAAGATTGAGGCACGACCGAATGCACCCCCTGCAAACGTATTGATTAATCCGAGCATACCACCAGAACTATCGGCCAATCGACTTGAGTCGATACCCGGTAATACGATGTATGATCCAATACGAAACATTAACAAATACAGAAAGGTGTTGATGATTCGTTTGCGCAAATCTTCAATACTGAATATATTTTTAATTGTATCTATTATTTTCTTCATTATTTGGTAACGTTAGCTGTTCCTCCTACTGATTCGATAGCGGTTTTTGCGGCTTCTGTAAAGGCATGACAGGTAACCGAAATTTTATTACTGATTTTTCCTCTGCCTAATATTTTCACTTTATCTTTCTTAGAACTCAAGTTATATTTTTTGAAAGTATCTAAGTTGAACTCTGTGATATTGTGTTTTTCGGCAAGGGCTTGTAAGGCATCCAAGTTTACTCCAACGTATTCTACACGGAATGGATTCTTGAAACCAACTTTTGGTAAGCGGCGTTGCAAAGGCATTTGACCCCCTTCGAATCCCATCTTACGGCTATATCCTGAACGCGATTGAGCACCTTTATGACCACGGGTTGAAGTACCTCCGTGTCCACTACCTTGACCTCTACCAATACGCTTGCGTTTTTTGGTTGACCCGTCGGCTGGTTTTAACGTACTTAAATTCATGCTATATTGTTTTAATATTAAATTAAATGTTCTCTACTTTTACTAAATGACTTACTTTTTTAACCATTCCCATAATTTGTGGGGAATCGTTGCGCACTACTGAGCTATTTACTTTACCTAAACCTAATGATTTAACGGTACGTTTTTGAGTCTCAGGGCGTTCGATAACGCTGCGTACTAAGGTTACTTTTATTTGTGCCATGTGATGGATTTACTTGATATTATTAATTAACCGTTAAATACTCTGTTTAAGCTAATTCCACGTTGTTGAGCAACAGTTACCGAATCGCGCATTTTCAATAATGCATCGATGGTAGCTTTTACCACATTATGAGGGTTAGATGATCCTTTTGATTTCGCTAATACGTCGGTGATTCCAGCGCTTTCTAAAACGGCACGCATTGCACCTCCAGCAATAACTCCTGTTCCGTGAGAAGCAGGTTTCAAGAATACATCACCACCACAATATTTACCAATTTGTTCGTGAGGTACAGTACCATTAATCAAAGGAACTTTGATTAAGTTTTTCTTTGCGTCTTCAACAGCTTTGGTAATTGCGTCGGTTACTTCCATTGCTTTACCTAATCCGTGTCCTACAATACCGTTGCTATCACCTACTACTACGATGGCTGAAAAACTGAATGTTCTACCACCTTTAGTAACTTTCGCTACACGGTTTACAGATACCAAACGTTCTTTTAGTTCCAGTTCGCTTGATTTTACTCTTTTTATATTTGCTTGAGACATATGATATGTTGTTCTTCTATTAAATTAAAACTGTAAACCTCCTTCGCGAGCACCTTCTGCCAAACTTTTCACACGACCATGATATAAGTATCCTCCACGGTCGAATGTTACTTTGGTAACACCTAATGCGATGGCTTTCTCGGCGATGGCTTTTCCAACCAATTTCGATTTTTCGATTTTTGGGGCCTTATCAGAAATAGCACGTGATGATGCTGCAGCGATGGTAGTACCTGTTAAATCGTTAACCAATTGTACGTAGATATCTTTATTACTGCGAAATACAGATAAGCGTGGTTGAGCATCAGTACCAGAAATTTTGATACGGATTCCTTTTCTGATCTTCGCGCGACGGGCTAGTTTCTTTTGTTGTAGATTCATGACGATATTTTTATGCTGCTATCAATTTTGTAAAACAAACTGCTGATAGCAATGATTTTGATGAATTATTATTTACCTGCTGATTTACCGGCTTTCTTACGTAATACCTCTCCGGTGAATTTAATACCTTTTCCTTTGAATGGTTCAGGTTTACGCAATGAACGAATCTTTGCTGCTACCTGTCCGATTAATTGCTTATCGGCACTTTCCAAAAAGATGGTTGGGTTCTTACCTTTTTCTTGTTCTGCTTTCACTTTCACTTCAACTGGAATTTGTAAGTAGATATGGTGAGAGAATCCTAAAGTCAAATCTAAGATTTGTCCTTCAGCTACTGCCTTATAACCAACACCCACTAATTCTTGTTGAGTTTTGTACCCAGTAGAAACTCCAATGATCATATTTTGAACAAGGGAGCGATATAAACCATGCATAGATAGCAAACGTTTGGTTTCGGCAGGGCGTTCTAATGTTAAGATACCATTTTCGATGGTAAGCTTCAAATCAGAATCAACCTTTTGAGAAAGCGTTCCTTTCGGACCTTTCACAGTTACCAGGTTGTTTTCGGCAACCTTTACCTCCACTCCTGCAGGTATGCTGATGGGCTTTTTTCCTATACGCGACATTTCTGTATTATCGTTTTAAGTGTTATGAACTTTTGATTGTTAACTATTAATAAACGTAGCAAAGAACTTCTCCGCCAACATTTTCCTTGCGAGCTTCTTTATCAGTCATTACTCCCTTAGAAGTAGTGATGATAGCGATTCCCAAGCCGTTAATAACACGGGGCATTTCCATAGCACCTTTGTACTTTCGCAAACCAGGGCGACTAATTCGCTCCATTTTGCTAATAGCAGGTTGTTTGGTTACCGGATTGTATTTTAAAGCTATTTTAATGACGTTCTTGTTTTCAACAACATCAAATTTATAATTTAAAATATAACCTTTTTCGAACAACACACGTGTTATTTCTTTTTTGAGATTTGAACCTGGAATTTCAACAATTCTATGGTTGGCCTTAATGGCATTTCTCAATCTGGTCAAGTAGTCTGAAATTGGATCAGTCATTTCTTATATTTTTTTTACTGATTGAACCTATGTTTAATCTTTAATAATTTTTCCTTTATTTATATTACCAGCTGCACTTGGTTACTCCCGGTATTTTACCTGCTAAGGCGAATTCACGGAACTGGTTGCGACATAGTCCGAATTGGCGCATGTAACCTCTTGGTCGTCCTGAAATCTGGCAGCGATTACGCTGACGTACTTTCGAAGAGTTGCGTGGTAACTTTTGTAATTCGTCCCAATTGCCTTCTTTTTTTAACAGAGCGCGGCGGTCATGGTAAAGCAACTCGAGCTTTACTCTCTTTCTATCTCTGGCTTTAATACTTTCTTTTGCCATGTATTATATAGTTTGATTATTTTTTTGAAAAGGTAATCCAAATTGTTTCAATAACTCCAAACACTCTTCATCATTCTTTGCAGAGGTAACGAACGTGATATCCATTCCTTGAATACGACTTACTTTGTCGATATTAATTTCAGGGAAGATCAATTGTTCAGTAATACCCATCGTAAAGTTTCCTCTTCCATCAAATCCTTTTACTTTCAATCCGCTGAAATCACGTACACGAGGAAGTGAGATCGAGATGAATCGTTGTAAGAATTCGAACATGTTTTCTTTACGTAACGTTACACGAGCACCAATTGGCATTCCTTGACGTAACTTAAAGTTTGAGATATCTTTACGTGATTTGGTTTTTACTGCACGTTGTCCAGTGATCATGCTCATTTCCTCAACGGCTGAATCCACAATCTTTTTGTCGGCTACGGCATCACCCAATCCCTGGTTCAAACAAATTTTCTCCAGTTTGGGAACCATCATATTATTTTTATACCCGAATTTTTCTTTCATCGCAGGTATAATGGTTTCTGTATAACGGGTTTTAAGTGTAGGTTGGTACATTGTATTTTATTTTAATCCCTGATTACTTAATAATTTCCTTGGTTTCTGTGGCTCTAGCAAAACGTTGTAGTTTGCCATTTTCATCAAGCTTACGTCCTACGCGAGTTGGGGCATTGTTATACCATAACATCACGTTTGAAATAGCAATTGGTGCTTCCATGCTGATGATACCTCCGTTAGGATTCTTAGCATCAACACGCGGCTTCAGGTGTTTTTTATTGATATTGATTCCTTCGATCAAAACACGGCGAGTTTCAGAAATTACTTCTAATACACGGCCTTTTTTACCTTTGTCGTCACCAGCAATCACAACCACTTGATCGCCTTTTTTTATTTTTAATTTTGGTTGCTTGTTAAATTTTCTTTCCATGATATGGAGTGTTGCAATTTTTAATTATAAAACTTCCGGGGCCAACGATACAATCTTCATAAATTGTTTTTCACGTAATTCACGAGCTACAGGGCCGAAGATACGAGTACCACGTGGTTCGTCAGCGGCGTTAAGCAATACACATGAATTGTCGTCAAAACGGATATAAGAACCATCGGGGCGGCGTACTTCTTTACGCACACGCACTACAACTGCTTTTGATACGGTTCCTTTTTTAACACCACCACTAGGCATGGCGTCTTTTACTGTTACCACTATTTTATCGCCTAATGAAGCATAACGCTTTTTAGACCCTCCCAATACACGGATAACTAAAACCTCACGGGCTCCGCTATTGTCGGCTACTTTTAGTCTCGATTCGTTCTGTACCATTTCTTAATTTGCTAATTTTAAATAATTTGTCCCGAAACCAGTCCGGAATGAATACGATTATTTCGCTTTTTCAATAACTGCTACTAAGCGGAAACGTTTGTTTTTACTCATTGGGCGTGTTTCCATAATACGCACCGTATCGTTTATACCACACTCGTTCTTTTCGTCGTGTGCCATAAATTTCGAGGTTTTCTTTACAAACTTACCGTATTTCGGGTGCTTCACTTTACGCTCTACACTTACGGTGATGGATTTCTCCATCTTGTTGCTTACAACCTTACCTACGATCTCTTTTCTAAAATTTCTTTCCATGTGTTGGATTGATTTCTGAATTATAATTTAATGAACTGTTTCCTATTTAGACATTAGGTGTGTTTTGAGCATTCAGCTGGCGACTGCGTCTTTCTGTGTGAAGACGGGCAATCGTTTTACGTGTTGCTGTAATGCGCGCGGTTGATTCAACTTGTGAAATGGCGTGTGTGAATTTCATTTTTGTATATGACTCACGTTCGTCTTTCAAGTTGTCTTTTAAATCCTTGTCGCTTAGTGCTTTAATATCTTTGTACTTCATGGGTATAAAAATTTAATTATACGGCCTCCTCGAAATCGGGGCGGATAGTGAATTTGCAATGGAATGGTAATTTATTGGCAGCTAAACGCATAGATTCTTTTGCAGTAGCCAAAGAAACTCCTTCGATTTCGAAAATGATTCTTCCTGGTTTTACCACAGCAACCCAATATTCAGGAGCTCCTTTACCTTTACCCATACGTACTTCCGCAGGTTTTTTGGTAATCGGCTTGTCAGGGAATACACGGATCCATACTTTACCTTCACGTTTCATGTGGCGTGTTAAGGCAATACGAGCAGCTTCAAGCTGACGGGCGGTAAGCCAACCCTCATCCAATGATTTTAATGCAAAAGTGCCGAAATCGATTTGATTCCCACGCTTAGCATAACCTTTAATCTTGGCTTTATGCGTTTTGCGAAATTTGGTCTTCTTTGGTTGTAACATGATTCTTAACTACTTTCTTAGTGCCTTTGTACATCTGGTGCTAAATTTACTAAGGTAGTCAAGTGGTTCGTAGACGGGATTCTTATCATCCCGGAACCTTTGATAACATTAGTAAATTATACAATTCAATGTATTTTTACTAAAATTTTAGGACGGCAAAGGTAAGATTAACTTTTGGATTAACAAATCTTTTTTGAGAAATAAAAGAAACTCTTCTAAATCAGACTTGCCAAGTGCTTTATCTCAGTAATCCTATTTGAATCTTTTACGGTAATAAATAAAAGGCAGCTTTTCCTAAATCAATCATAATCAAATAGATATATAACCTTAGCGAATTACCTTGGGGAGTTCGACCCCATTATATTGTAAAATAAGATTTTGTGGTGCTCGTTGTAGCGGGCTTTGGGAATGAAGCTCATTATAATTGAAAGAAACCGGCAACATAATATATCGGTACTTTTGGTAATCAAGCCCTTTTTGATCAATGATGGTATGCTTTTCTTTCTGCGTTAAATCTTCGATGAATCGCGACTTGGGTTTTATTTTAAAATGCAGATAATAGTCGAGGGCCACCAGCTCCGCCAATAGGCTATCCTCCTTAAAATTGAGGGTTACATACTGGTACAAGGCATCGTAAATATCATCGGTAGTATGTTTATGGAAATGATAATGGGTATTGAAATATTTGCCAAGTCCTAATAAGAAATCAAAGATGCTATGGTTTTCGGCGATATACTTTAACGAATTAAAAGCGCGCTTCTTGTTCCAGTAAATTTCTAAGGCTTCCTCCAAATAGGTGATTTGCAATAATTCATCCTTTGATAAATACTTGCTTTCAACAATTTGATAGGGAGGCTCGGCATCAAATACATATCCATGGGATTCATATTTTTCGCGGACGGGTGTGCCTTTCAGGAATTTCAAAAACCCCAATTGTAATTCGGGGGGATATAATTTGAATACTTCTTCGATACTGTATTTTACATCTGCCCATTCATCAAGTGGTAACCCCACAATGAGATCGAGATGCATCTCTATCTTATTTTCGAGCGATTTAATTACTGCACTGGTCTTATCAAAATCCTGCTTACGGCTCACCTGCAAATTGGCCTTCTGATTCACCGTTTGTATCCCAATTTCGAAACGGAATACCCCCGCAGGAACATGCTCCTGAATATATTTCACAATATCGGGGTGAACGATATCGGCAGTAATCTCAAATTGAAAAACTGTTTCCGACTTACGATGTTCCAGGATGTAAGAGAACATGCTAATGGTGAAATCCTTTTTCACATTGAAGGTCCGATCCAGAAACTTAATCGTTCTGGCCCTTTGCATCACGTAGAACAAATTAGATTGAATGGTATCGAATGGCAAGTAACGAACCTTATTATCTAAGCTGGCCAAACAAAATTCGCATTTATACGGGCAACCGCGAGAGGTTTCGATATATACCACCTTATTGCGAAGCTCCTTATCATCATCGTCGATATAGGGATTGAGAAGTGCGTAGTTGTTTAAATCGAAGATGGTGCCTTGCTGAAAATAGAGCACCTCCCCTCCTACTTTTTGCACTAAATCTTTGACATGTGTAGTATTTGGATAGGAAGCAAGAAACTCTTGAAAAGGAATTTCTCCTTCTCCGGTAATG
>CANLPK010000042.1 GCA_947492885.1 Bacteroidota bacterium | reverse complement strand
ATGATAAATAGTTAATGCCCCATTTTGATACTCGTTTACCAGGCTATAAGTAGGGCTGTGAATCTCTTCTTCACGAACTCCCATCGCCATACATAACGCTTTGATAAATGTCGTTTTCCCAGCTCCCATCGGGGCATCAAAACGCACTACCCGTTGCGCTAAAATTTCAGGCAATAAAGCTTCAACGATTTTTGGGAGTTCCGCTAAACTTTTACAGATATGTTTACTCATTCTTTTTATAAAGGTTATTTTTGCCCGTAATTATTATCGAGCAAAGTTAACAAATGAAAGATTTCTTCAAGAATAAAGTGTCCCTTGGTTTTTTTTTGTTTTTCCTCCTCTTCGGATTGAGTCAGATTTTTTTAGGTGAAAAAACAGCAGTCCGGGGCGGTTTTTTTTATGATGGCTCGGTTTACGCCGATATCACCATACATTTTGAAGAATTGGTTTTTCATAAAGGAGCAGGCGCCGATGCCTTCAAACCCGATTCGGAACAATTCACACATGGAATCAGCGATTACTTGTTGCAACGTACGCTACCGTTGGGATTGGTACATTATTCATTGAAGGCATTTGGAGCCGAGTTTTCAAATTTCAATGTGGTTCGTGCCTTCGAATATTGGAATTTAATTTATCTGCTAATCAGTATCATCGCTTGGCATTTTATTGTTAAAAAAATTAACCTATCACCCATCTTACAATTATTTAGTTATGTACTCATATTTGGAAATTTCGCATTTTTAAAACTCAATTTCTACTATCCTGTATTAACCGATACCCCAGCTTTTTTGCTCATGATGCTCACCCTCTATGCATGGCTTTACCAAAAGCCAGTATTGCAATTGGTGATATTGTTAATGGGCGCTTTCACTTGGCCTTCCTTCTTTTATTTGAGTGGGGTACTATTGTTTTTTATGCCTAATCAAAACGACGATTTATATGAAGAAAAAAGTTGGATTAAATGGTGGGGAACAGCTGGTGCCGCAATCATAGCCATGGTGTTTTTATATTGGGTGTTTTATTTCAAACACAATAACGATGGGGTGATGAGCTATTTCGAAGGGGAATGGGACGCAGAGAAAATAAATCGGACTTGGCTTCCATTAAGCTTAATACTTTTGATGGTGTACTGGTGTGGATTGTATTTCAACCTACTCAAACTAAATGTGAGCAAGGTTTTTAATATCCGTAACTATCTAAAGTCGCATCATATCTGGATGGGAATACTCCTGTTGGTGCTCTTTGTGGCGATAAAATTGGTGATTAAGCAGATGCAAGGTCCTGATACCGTTTCGGGAATGAAACTCTATATAAGAAATGCGTTTTTACGATCGTGTACCGACCCTTTAACGTTTCTCGTTTCTAATATTCAGTATTTCGGATTGATATTTATCTTATTGCTTTTTTATGCACGCGGGTTTATTCGACAGGTGCAATCGCATGGCCCTGGAGCAGTGATTGTTTTAGCAATGATTATCGTTTTTAGTATTAATTCGGAGAGCCGACAAATCACTTATATCATTCCAATTTTGGTTTACTTTTTCATGCCAGTAATTCGCAATTGGAATTTGTCGATTCCTAAATTTATTGGGTTTTGTATTGTTGCTTTCGCCCTTTCTAAATGTTGGTTACCATTAAATCATGGCGATTATGTGAATATACCCATATCCTTCCCCGATCAATGGTATTTCATGAACATGGGTCCATGGATGAATCATGCGAGTTATTTGATCTTTGCAGCCACAGCCTTGCTTGCCACATTATTTGTATGGCTTTTAGCGCGTACCGAGAAAATTAATTAGCGATTTGCTTTTGCGATTTACGATTCACTATTTTCAAGGAAACAATTCCTAAAACGCCCACTTCAACCAGATACTTCCCCAAGTATATCCACCTCCAAAAGAAGCAAGGATAAGGTTATCGCCTTTTTTGAGTTGGTTCTGATAGTCGTATAAACACAATGGAATAGTAGCAGCAGTTGTATTGCCGTAGCGTTGAATATTTACCATTACTTTTTCTGGATCAAGTCCCATTCGTTGGCGAGTGGCGTCAATAATTCGTAAGTTGGCTTGATGTGGAACGAGCCATTGAACATCATCCGCTGTCAAATGATTACGCTCCATAATTTCATAACTTACATCAGCCATGCCAGTTACTGCTGCTTTAAATACAGGTTGGCCTTCTTGATATACAAAATGCTCTTTATTTGTAACGGTTTCAATACTTGCAGGCTTTACCGATCCTCCTGCTTTCATATGAAGATGTTTTCTTCCAGCACCGTCACTTTTTAGGATACAATCAATTACTCCAAGTCCATCGAAGTTTGGTTCTAATAAAACCACCCCACATCCATCTCCAAAAATGATACAAGTATTTCTATCAGTATAGTCAATGATACTACTCATTTTATCTACACCAATCACCAATACTTTTTTATATCGTCCGCTTTCAATTAAAGCGGCACCTGTTTGCAAGCCATATAAAAATCCAGAACAAGCCGCACTCATATCAAAACCCCAAGCATTTTTCAAGCCTGCCTTATCGCTTATGATATTGGCTGTTGCAGGAAAAACCATATCGGGGGTTACCGTCGAACAAATCACCACCTCAATACTTAATGGGTCGATATTGTTTTTTTCTAAGAGACTCTTAATGGCTTCTGTTGCCATATCGCTCGACCCCAATCCAGGGGTTTTCAATATTCGTCTTTCGGTGATACCTGTACGAGAGCGAATCCACTCATCGTTGGTGTCGACCATTTTTTCAAGATCGAAATTTGTTAATTTATCGGGAGGCAAGTATGCATCGATGGCGGTTATAGCAGCGGTAATCTTTTGCGTCATATTGGGCGCAAAGTTAAAAAATATGTTGGTTATGAAGAATTGAAATTGTTAAAGGCCCGTCAATCCTATGTTTATAGTATTTAACCACAATTCCTACTACTTTTATTCAGTTGCAGCCTGCTTTGAATCCATGCTACGCAATTCTCATATTTATCTTTAAATTCGCACTCCTATATTAAAAAAAAGTTCATGCAGGCAAAAGTGTTCGAATTAGCAGCCATGCTTAATGGTAGCGTAGAAGGAAATGGTGAAACAATACTCAATACAATTTGTAAGATTGAGGAAGGACAACCCAATGGGTTGAGCTTTTTATCCAATCCCAAATATATCCCATTTATCTATGACACCAAGGCAGGAGCAGTGCTGGTTAATAATGATATGGTTTTTGAAAAGCCAGTGAGCGCTACACTCATTCGTGTGCCTGATGCATATTCTGCCTTCACTAAGATTCTTGAAATTGCCCAAAGTAATCAACATAAAACGGGAATTGAACAACCAAGTTTCATCGACCCAACAGCAAAAATTGGAAAGGGTGTTTATATTGGTGCCTTCGCCTATATCGGAGCACATGCTCAAATTGGGGATAATGTAAAAATCTACCCTCAAGTATGCATTGGCGATCATGCCATCATTGCCGATAACACCGTGATCTATGCCGGTGTGAAAATTTATAATGATAGCCGTATTGGCCAAAATGTAATTATCCATGCCGCTACAGTTATTGGTAGCGATGGCTTCGGACATGCTCCACAAGCCGATGGTACCTATAAAAAGATTCCTCAAATTGGAAATGTGATCATTGAAGACAATGTGGAAATTGGTAGCAACTGCTCCATCGATAGGGCCACTTTTGGAAGTACCATCATTCGTAAGGGAGTGAAACTAGATAACCTCATTCAGGTAGCGCATAATGCTGAGATTGGTGAGAACACTGTTATTGCAGCACAATCAGGAGTTTCGGGAAGCACCAAGATTGGCAAACAATGTAAGGTTGGCGGCCAGGTGGGATTTGTAGGTCATATACAAGTAGCCGATGGAAGTCATATTGGGGCTCAAAGTGGTGTACATCATGCTATTACCGAACCCAATCGCGAATGGTTTGGCTCTCCCATCATGGATAAACGAGAAGCATTCCGAATCAGTTTGCTATTAACTAAATTGCCTGAATTATTTAAGAAAGTAAAATCTTTATAATCGAATCCATTATCGATTCATATTTTAAAATAGAAAATCAAAGCATGTCATCAATTAAACAACATACCATTAAAAAGGCAGTAAGCATCTCCGGAGTAGGATTGCACACAGGTAGCGACTGCACCCTTACGTTTCAGCCGGCTGTAGAGAATTACGGATTCAAATTTCAACGGATCGATTTGCCCAATCAGCCCATCATGAATGCAGATGTAGATTATGTGGTAGATACGTCACGAGGTACTACCCTTGAGCATAATGGCTGCCGCGTAAATACAGTGGAGCATGTGCTCGCAGCATTAGCTGGCATGGAACTCGATAATATACTTATTCAACTCGATGGCCCCGAACCTCCCATTATGGATGGTAGCTCCAAGCCTTTCGTTGACTTACTATTAGAAGCTAAAATAATTGAGCAGGAAGCCGATCGCGAATATTTTGTAGTGCCAGAAAATGTGCACTATGCCGATGTAGCCCGTAAAGTGGAGATGGTAGCCATGCCTGTTGATGACTATCGCCTCACCGTAATGGTTGATTATAATTCATCGGTACTTGGTAGTCAACATGCTTCGGTTACCGATATCAAAGAATTTGAAAAGGAAATCTCTAGCTGCCGTACATTCTGCTTTTTACATGAGCTCGAAATGTTATTGGCCAATAATCTCATCAAAGGTGGCGACCTCAATAATGCCATCGTTATCGTAGATCGTAAAGTGGAGGATGATGAACTCGACCATTTAGCTGGATTGTTTAATAAACCAAAAGTAAGTGTACGTAAAGAAGGCATTTTGAATAATTTGGAAATGCGTTTTCAAAACGAACCTGCCCGACATAAGCTCCTCGATTTGATTGGTGACTTGGCACTTATTGGAATGCCCATCAAAGCACAAATTATGGCTGCACGCCCTGGACATGCGGCGAATGTGGCTTTTGCTAAGAAAATTAAAGCGCTCATCAAAAAACAAAAGAGAGGCTCCAAAGCGCCAGCATACAATCCAAATGTTGCACCATTGTATGATGTGGTTCAAATACAAAAATTCTTACCGCATCGTCACCCTTTTTTATTGGTTGACAAAATCATTGAGAAGAGTGACAAACATATTGTCGCATTAAAAAATATCACGTTCGATGAGAACTTTTTCAGCGGACATTTCCCAACCGAGCCTTTATTCCCCGGTGTATTGCAAGTAGAAGCGCTTGCTCAAGCAGGTGGTGTAATGATTCTAAGCACTTATCCCGACCCCGAAAATTATATCACCTACTTCATGAAAATTAATGAAGTGAAATTTAAAGATAAAGTGGTGCCCGGCGATACCCTCATCATGCGACTGGAACTTACACAACCCGTTCGTAGAGGAATTGTGCAGATGAAGGGTGTAGGATATGTAGGCGATAAAATTGTGATTGAAGCCGAAATGATGGCACAAATTGCACGACGTACCGAAAAATAAATTATTACTTAAAATTGAATCTCATGAGTTTTACCGAAAAAATAAACCTAGAAATAACTACCGCAATGAAAGCTCGTAATGAAGCCGATTTGCGCGCCCTTCGTTCCATCAAAGCGGCCCTCTTACTAGCAGCAACTAGCGAAGGTGCAGGCGATGCCATTACCGACGAACAAGCAATAAAAATAGTTCAAAAGCTTGCAAAGCAACGTAAAGAGAGTTTGGATATTTTCAAACAACAAAACCGTGAAGATCTTGCTGCCAAAGAGCAAGAGGAACTTACCGTATTTGAAAGATACTTGCCTAAGCAAATGGGTGATGATGAAGTTATGGTGCTTTTAAAAGAAATATTGCAGGCCAATAATATCAGCGCTGCATCCGACTTTGGAAAAGCCATGCCACTCGCCATGAAACATCTTGCAGGTAAAGCAGATGGGAAAAAGATTTCCGAGTTGTTGAAAAAAGCTTTAGTGTAAAATTTCCAATAGCGCAATGCTATCGCTGCCTTTTAATTCAAGGAGCATTTCATAAAAAAAAAAGGACCGTTGCAAGCTTGCAACGGTCCAAATATTTTTTAGAAGTTGTTATATTATTTCACTTCTTCGGCTTCAACGTCTTGTACATTTCCGCTTGCGTTTCCTCCGTTATTGGCTTGCTCATTAGCACCTCCACTATTCGGGTCGTTTCCTTGGCTATACATATGCTGACTAGCTTCTTGCCATAGGGCATTGATTTCTGCTAATGAGGTGTCGATGGCTGCAAAATCTTTCGCTGCGTGAGCAGTTTTTAATTTAGCCAAGATTTCTTCAATCTTCGTTTTGGCTTCTGCAGGAACTTTTTCACCATATTCTTTCAGTTGCTTTTCAGTTTGGAAAATCATCTGATCGGCACTATTCAATTTATCAGCTTCCTCTTTCAATTTCTTATCACTGTCAGCGTTGGCAGCTGCTTCTGCTTTCATTTTCTTAATCTCATCATCGCTTAAACCTGTTGACGATTCAATACGAATTTTTTGTTCTTTACCTGTACCTTTATCTTTAGCACTTACATGCATGATACCGTTGGCATCCACATCAAAGGTAACCTCTACTTGAGGTACACCACGTGGTGCTGGTGGAATTCCATCGAGGTGGAAACGACCCAAGGTACGGTTATCTTTAGCCATGGCGCGCTCTCCTTGCAATACATGGATTTCAACACTAGGCTGGCTATCTACTGCGGTAGAGAATACTTCCGATTTCTTTGTAGGAATGGTAGTATTTGCATCAATCAATTTGGTAAATACATTACCCATGGTTTCGATACCCAAACTTAATGGAGTAACATCCAAAAGCAATACATCTTTTACTTCACCAGTTAATACACCTCCTTGAATCGCTGCTCCAATGGCAACCACCTCATCAGGATTAACTCCTTTGCTTGGTGTTTTACCGAAGAATTTCTCAACGGCTTCTTGCACCGCAGGGATACGAGTTGAACCTCCAACAAGGATAATTTCATCGATATCGCTAGTCGACATTCCAGCATTCTTCAATGCCGATTTACATGGCTCAATAGTTCTGCGAATTAAATCATCACACATTTGCTCAAACTTGGCTTTGCTCAAGGTTCGAACTAAGTGCTTTGGAATGCCATCAACAGGCATAATATATGGCAAGTTAATTTCAGCATTTGAGCTCGACGATAATTCAATCTTCGCTTTCTCTGCAGCTTCCTTCAAACGTTGCAACGCCATAGGGTCCTTACTTAAATCAAGGCCTCCATTTTCGTCTTTAAATTCGGCAACCAACCAGTCAATAATTTTTTGGTCGAAGTCGTCTCCTCCCAAGTGAGTATCACCATCGGTACTTTTTACTTCAAATACACCGTCGCCTAATTCTAATACGGATACATCATGAGTTCCACCACCACAGTCGAACACCACAATCTTCATGTCTTTTCCTTTCTTATCCATGCCGTAAGCCAAAGCAGCTGCGGTAGGTTCGTTAATGATACGTTTCACAGTAAGACCGGCAATTTCACCAGCTTCCTTTGTAGCATTACGTTGTGCATCGTTAAAATATGCTGGAACAGTAATTACTGCTTCAGTTACTTCTATGCCTAAATAATCTTCAGCCGTTTTTTTCATTTTTTGTAAAATGATAGCCGAAATTTCTTGAGGGGTATACATACGGTCGCCAATGGCAACACGTGGGGTATTATTATCTCCTTTTGCTACTTTGTAAGGTACACGGGCAATTTCTACCGATACCTGATCAAACGTATTGCCCATAAAGCGCTTAATCGACGATACGGTATTGGTGGGGTTGGTTACCGCCTGACGTTTCGCCGGATCGCCTACTTTACGCTCTCCGTCTTTTAAAAATCCAACGATGGAAGGGGTTGTTCTTTTTCCTTCGCTGTTGGCAATCACCACAGGTTCATTACCTTCCATTACTGAAACGCATGAGTTGGTGGTTCCTAAATCTATTCCTATGATTTTTCCCATTGTTGTAGAGGTTAAAAATTATATTTTTTCCCTATTCAATCAATGGTAGTGCCAAAGGGCAAGTGTCAGATTTTAACGAAATTGTGGCAGAAAAGGTCATGGAGCAAGGTTTCAAACTTGACAAACTTGCATACTAATTTATTAAGCTATACGCCATCATCAAAGGTGTAGAAATGCCCCTGAAAATTAAGATTGAAAAATATTTTGAATTACTCTGCTCTCCAAGCAAGCATACCTCCCAACAAATTACGAACCTTGGTGAATCCGTTTTGAGATAGATATGCTTTTGCTGTAGCACTTCTTCCGCCCGATTTGCAATGAACAATGATTTCCTTGTCTTTAAGGTTGTTCATCTCAAACATCGCATCTGGTAAAGTGCCAAGTGGGATTAACTTTGCGCCGATATTAAACTCATCGTATTCGAATTGTTCACGCACATCAATGATGTTTAGTTTTTCACCTTTCGCAATGCGTTCTTTTAGTTCTTGTACTGTGATATCCTCCATTATTGTATGATAAATTTGGTAGTGTAATTTGTGTTTTTTGAAGGGTCGAAAATATTTAAAATATAAATGCCTTTCGATAATGTTTCTACATTAAGCACATTGCCATCAAGCATTTGATCGATCACCACTTTTCCTTGCATATTCATTACAGTCAATCGATTTTCCGAATTAGTAGGAAGCTCAATATAAAGCAGGGTATGGGCCGGATTGGGGTAAACGGTTAGTGCATTGGCTTTTGATGTATTGGGTTTTTGAATCCCAACGGGTTTTGTTAGGCTTACTACTGGGCGCATCATTAATGTACCAGGGAATCCACTCACTTGCCAGCTTCCAGTGGTCATATAATAAAGTTCCGGATTGAATGCCGTTCCAAAATTATCAGGGTAATTCATGTCAAATCCAATATTGAGCATATAGGTACTGTTTTGTACCCAGCCAATATAAAACTTGCCCTTGGGTAGAAACCTTGGCGTATCTAATTCGAAGCGTGTAAAGCCGCCCATCGCATCTCTATAAGTATATTTATGGTCGGGAACCAATACGGTTTGGTAATGTAGCTTCTTTTCTTGTTGCCCATTAATGCCAATCGTGCTCCACACAGTCATCGAAAAATTGATGCCCGAATTGGTTGCTAGCGACTGGTTGAAAAAAATATCTACAGCTCTTAAAGTATCTTCAGTATTGGTTTCGAAGCCCAAGGCTACTTTCCCAGAGCCAAACGCAATACCATATCCAGCCTCAGCCGTTCCATCATCATAAGCATAGTAATTGGCAAAGAGCTGATCCTTGTAAATGCTATCATTGGTTCTTCGTACATCACTATTTTCACTAGCAGTATACAGGCTGCGTACCACGACCGAATCACGTTTTGGAACGATGGTATCAATGCGGGTATTAAACGAATAGGTAATCTTTTGAGGTGTTTGATAAGTTAATGAGCCTAAGGTAAATAACTGATTGGTAAGCAAATTTGAATATTGCTTATTAAAGGTAAAATACTTGGAAGGAACCTGAACGTTGGTGTTTTTTAAATTGCGTACATAGAATGAAGTACTAGCGCTACTTTCAAGAACTGTATTGGCTATGAATTGATTCATCGGCATACTGTAATAACGCTTTAAAATAGGAGTGGGCATGGTCATAATGGTCACATCGGTATACAATGTATCGGTCAAGCTACGCCCACGGTGCATATAAATATAATCTACATTCCAGTGATTTAGGTTGCCACTCAAATTAGCAAAATTCACAAAACGAAATTGAAAAGCGCCGTGTATATAAATGGTGTCCTTTACCGGAACTACTATTTGAGTGAATGCTGTTTCAGCTTTACCTCCTCCCTTCGACCATACCGTATTCCATTTACCTCCAGCAGTTAAAAATTGCAAGAGCAAAGAGTCACCTGAAAGTGGCAAAGTACCATAGCCACACATTTGATAAAAGAAGCTCAAGTGAATTCCCGACTTGGTAGAATAAACCCTGAAATCGCGTGGCACGGAAGTCAAGGTGTCGGCAGGGCCATAACCACTGCCAGTACTTAGGGTATAAGCATTTCCATCTTTGTCTAATCCATCAAAAGTAGCAACATTATAACTTGGAGGATTGATGGCAAATCCATTATTGATAAATACATTATGGTCCATCCATTTTAATGTATCCGTTACGATATTACTCGAAGTGAAATCGTCGAAGAAGGGTAGGGAATCGAAGGCTGCGTTGGTTTTACCCAGAACCGATTTTAATCCATAGCTTCGGTGAATATTCGGATGCTGCACCAAAAACTGTTTTAGTGTGGCATTTGATTTTATAGGCAAAACTTGCTGCTGTGCAACAAGGTTAGAAGCAACTAAGCTAACGAGTACAAGTATTAGATTTCGTAATTTCATGTCGGGATGAAGGCAAGTTCGCAAGGCTAACGGCGCATTCAGCGTTTTATTGTAGTATACTAGTTCTCTTTGAGTTTTAAATAAATATAGATGGGATCCGTTTGATACATGGTAACCATACCAGTGCTATCGGGTTCAGGCTTTTGTCTTTCCACGATGGCATTCGGGTCGTTCTCTAAATTTAGCGGGCTCACAATGGGTGGCGATAATTCCTGATCTTTTACCATCTGCAATACCTCTTGCATCGTTTTTCCTACAAAATCGGGGATAGCAATTGAATTGCCTCCATTGCCTCGTTCTACAAATAATTCTACCGTGCTTCCTTTGGGTAATAAATCGCCTGGCTTCATTATATTCCCATTGAACTTGGCTTGCACTACATAATCATTATGCTGCCCTGCAATAGGAATTACAACCGAATTCAAACCTCTGTTTTCAAGTTGATTTTGAGCATTCCTCAACGACCCTTCAATGCCATCCGGAAACTTTACATTGGGTGGATTCTCTGCATTGATGGTAAGATAAATAACTCGCCCCTCCTTCACATGACTCTCCGGTAAAGGGTCTTGTTCTAAAATACTTCCTTTACGTTTGTTGTCAAAAAATACGGTATCACGTACCTTGTATTTTAGGTTCGACTCTTCTAATGTTTTAAGAATCTCATCAATGGTTTTACCTCTGAAATCGGGTACAGTAATGGCAATGCCGTGATGCGTATAAGGGCCAAGTAATAGTATGCCAAGAAATAAAATGGCAATCACAGCACCTATAGCCAAAAAAAAATGTTTTAAAAATTGTCGAGTTATTAAGAACTTTAAATATTCCTTCATTCCCTGCAAAGATATTAGTTTAAAACAAATTTTGGAACTATAAAATAGGGAAACTACGATATCGATTAAAAAGTATTAGAAGGGAAGTTTTGTAAAAATAATGGTAAAAAAAACGGCCTTGGAACCATGTTCCAAGGCCGTTTTTAAGAATGTCTATAATTATTTAGTCACTACAAATTTAGCAGAAGCTTGAGTGAAGTTGTTTCCACTCACGATTGCAAAATAAACTCCTGTAGGCAATTCGCTTACATTGAAGTTTACTTCGTGGTTACCAGCTTCCAAACCATTTTCGTTGAATGATTTTACTTCTTGTCCTAATGCATTTACAATTTTCACTGTAACATCAGAACTTTGAGTTAATGTAAATTGAACTTTAGTTTCGCCATTACTTGGGTTAGGATAAACATCAGCACTAATCGTGTTCATGTCGATTACCTTAGTATCCATACCTGTTGACCATAATGAAACTTCAGAACTATTAAGGATTTGTCTTTTGTTGATATCAGCATCATAATAAGCAACAAAACCTAATAAAGCGATATCATTTAATTTGTTCATTCCCCATCCGTTTACAGTTGACCATAATGCATTAGTAGTTTGAGGAGTTACAGTATAGGTAACCTTTGTCGCATTAGGAACAGTCCAAGTATACGTTTTAGAGTAAGATCCAGCAGGAGCAACAACTGCTGGGATTATACCAGCATTGCCAAAAGCACCTGAAGGAATTGCTCTAACAACGTGACGGTGTAAATATCCAACAATCCATTCTGGCTCATTATATAATTCATGAGATGTACCACCAGCATTACCTCCTGTTGGAGAATAGTAATTATGTTGTGTCCAAGTATTATGAACATCGTTACCACGTACATTATCTTCAATAACCATTGCACCAATACGTAAATCGCCTGCTGCATAATCCACAAAATTTGCGTTTACAGTGAATGAGATTTGTTTCGTAGCAGCATTATATGATTTGTTAGTGATGGTAACATTAACAGGAGAAGCTTTGGATAATTCAGTAGTAATTGTTGAACCCCAGATACTACGATTTAAGCCTACCGCTCCACCTACAGGTACACGATTGATATAACCACTAGGATACCCAGCTGCAAAGGTTGAATTAACTAAATCGCTTTCAGTATTTGTCATTCCATCAGAATTGTGATGAGTTACACCAATTAGTTTTGTATTAGCAGCTAATAGATCACGCATTTTTAAGTGACCATCAGGGCAATATCCACACCATCCGCCAGTAGCTTCTTCCATTAATACATATTTAACTGCAGGTGTACCGTTATTTAGGAATACTTTAGCAACAATAGTATCGTTTGAATTTTTCATATCAGTTGAACCATTGATATTGTCAGCCCAAATTTTAATTGTGTGCACAATACCTGGAGTTCCACCGGAATATGCTGTTGCGTGCGTGAAATTATAAGACGCTCCACTAGCAATGCTTAATCCTGTTTTTGCATCAGATTTAACAGCGCCTCCGTCAACTTGATAATTCAAAGTTAATGAAGTAACAGCAGAAGTTCCTAAATTCAAAAGTTTACCAGCAATTGCAACTGGAGTAGTTTTAACTTGAACAGCAGGAATTGTATGAGACAAAATTGTAATGTCACGAGCTTGTGTTAAATAAGCAAATTTGTAAACATTAGATAAGCTTGCATCATAATTACCTTGATTCAATGTGTATGCTGGGCTTCCTGCTACTTGTGCACCTACAGTTCCAGTGGCGTTATTTACACCAATAGTTGAAGAAAAGGCAGCAAATCCGTAGTTAATTACAACATCAAAATCACCAGCTTCGTATATTCTAATTGCGAAATAGATAGCTTGTGTAGTTGCAGAACCTTCAACTTGTGAAAGTCTCCATTGTACTACATGTACACGATTTGGAGCAGTTCCATAATTAAATGACACAGCACCATATGGGTATGTTGACAATGGCTTTAATTCTAAATTATCCCAAAATGCGAAGATTGCATTTTTAGGTCCTGTAGTGGTTGGCAAGCCAACATTTGCTGATGGATTGCTTGTTTCGTTTACATCAAAAGTAATGAAACCGTTATCACTCACTTTATATTGAGTAACCGGATTGCCATAAAGGCTCCACGCAAATGGAAGTGTTTGATTTGAAGAGTAAACATCATTAGCAGAACCACCAGAAGTTGCAGGAAGCAATAATGAAGATCCTGATTGATTCCAGTTGTATTCGGAAGTTGTTCCGACACTAGAAATAATGGCGTAATTCTGAGCAATAGCAAATTGAACTGCTATGGCAGCGAGAAGTGTAAGTAGAAACTTTTTCATGTGTGAAATAAGAGATTTTTGATTTAGGGTTGCAATATAATCTAATTTTCAAACACAAAAAGGGGGGAGCGGAAAATTTGACAATGAAATGATTGATTTTCTAAGTCAATATGAAATACCACGATTTCATTGGATTCTCAAATTATACAATTTAGGAAATTGTATAGTTAAATCAAGAGAGTTGAATCTACTATAGAATTGCCCAATAGTAAGATATTGAACTATTATATATGTATTCAGTAAAAAATTAATAAAAATGCATACTGGAAAATTACCTTTTCAATGAAATATTACCAACTTTACACATTTTATATATATATCAAACCCTTGACAATAAAGAGCAATCGATAGTTACTAGAAAAATCTTTAGAAATCGTTTTTGGTTATGGAAAATAATGTTACCTTTGCACTCCATTTTTTGGAAAGTATAGATTTTTCACAATCTGCAAAACCGTAAACACACATGGAACTTGGAATTTTAAGCATCACCGGAAACGATACAGGCCGCAAAGCAGCCTTGAACGATGCAGTATTCGCTATCGAACCTAACGATCACGTTATTTGGTTAGATGTAAAACAATATTTAGCAAACCAGCGTCAAGGTACCCACAAGGCCAAGACGAAGAACGAAATTCACCGTACTACCAAAAAGTTGATGAAACAAAAAGGTACAGGTGGCGCCCGTAGAGGTAGCTTGAAATCACCTTTAGTTAGAGGTGGTGGTAGAGTTTTCGGTCCGGTTCCTCGCGATTACTTTTTCAAAGTAAATCACAAAACCAAGCAATTAGCCCGTAAATCAGCTTTATCTTATAAAGCGAAAGAAAATAACATTTTAGTTATCGAAGATTTCAATATCGATACCGTAGGTACTAAACAGTATCTAAGTATCTTAAAAGGATTGAACATCACGGATAACAAAAACCTCGTGTTATTGGGCGCTCACAACGAAAATATTTACCTCAGCAGTCGCAACGTACAGAGAAATCAAGTGCTTTTGGCTAATGATGTAAACACTTACGCCATCCTTAATGCTCAGAAGTTAGTAGTAACTGAAAGCGCATTGAAAGCTCTTACTGAAGTATTGGCAAAGTAATTTTTCGTTATCCTTATTTTTCAAGCACAAAATTTAGAATTATTTAATCGCATTAAGGTTATATTTTAACTGTAAGCTAAAATAAATTTCAACCATGAGTATTTTAAGAAAGCCTGTTATTACAGAAAAAGCTACCGCCAAAAGCGAAAAGCTCGCACAATTTAGTTTTAGGGTGGATGTAAATGCCGACAAGCCAGCTATTAAAAAAGCCATCGAAAAAATGTATGGCGTTAATGTAGTAGGTGTTAGCACTATGCGTTACGCCGGTAAAAAAGTAGTGAAGAATACGACCAAAGGGTTGAGCATCGGAAGAAAGGAATCGTATAAAAAAGCTATCATTACCTTGAGAGCAGGACAAACCATTCAATTCTTCGAAAACGTTTAAAGTTCTAAACTAAATTAAAAAAGTTAAGCCATGCCGGTAATTAAATTAAAACCCACTACAGCGGGTACTCGCCATAAAATAAAAAACTCGTACGTTGAAATTACAACCAACGTACCTGAGAAAACTTTGTTAATGCCAATTCGCAAATCAGGCGGACGTAACCAAACAGGTAAAATGACCATGCGCTATATCGGTGGTGGTCACAAGCAACAATATCGTATCATCGACTTCAAACGCGATAAACACGGCATTCCAGCTGTTGTTAAATCGGTAGAGTACGATCCAAACCGTACTGGTTTCATCGCCCTCTTGGTTTATGCTGATGGAGAAAAACGTTATATCTTAGCTCCTCAAGGTTTGAAAGTTGATCATAAAGTAATGAGCGGTACTGGTATCTCTCCAGAAGTTGGTAATGCCATGCTTCTTAGTGAAATTCCTTTAGGATCAATCATTCATAATATCGAATTAAACCCTGGACAAGGTGCGAAAATCGTTCGTAGCGCTGGTGCAAGTGCACAATTGGCTGCCCGCGACGGTAAATACGCAACCATCAAATTGCCTTCAGGTGAAACTCGTAATATCTTAATCACTTGTATGGCTACCATCGGTACGGTAAGTAACGGTGACCATCAATTGGAACGTAAAGGTAAAGCAGGTGCAAATCGTTGGAAAGGTCGCCGTCCTCGCGTGAGAGGGGTTGCCATGAATCCAGTGGATCACCCAATGGGAGGAGGAGAAGGAAGAGCTTCAGGAGGTCACCCACGTTCACGTAAGGGGTTGAAATCTAAAGGATTGAAAACTCGTTACCCTAAAAAGGCTTCAAACAGAGTAATTGTAGAACGTAGAAAGAAATAATATAATCGCCACGTAAGTGGATAGTTAAAATGGCCTCGGTTCAGCCGAAGCAAATAAACAAATTTAAATAACATGCCTAGATCACTAAAAAAAGGACCTTTCATCGATTACCACTTAATGGAAAAGGTGGAGAAAAATTTGGAAACCAAAAAGAAGACTGCTATCAAAACTTGGAGCCGTCGTAGTTTGATTATTCCAGATTTCGTAGGACAAACATTCGCTGTACATAATGGAAATAAATTTATTCCTGTGTATGTAACAGAAAACATGGTGGGACATAAATTAGGTGAATTTGCACCTACCCGCACATTCAAAGGTCACCCTGATAAAAAAGGTAATTAATAACTAAACTCCATTTAAAGATAACCCATGGAAGCCGTAGCACGTTTAAATAATTGCCCCAATAGCGCTCGAAAAATGCGCCTGGTGGCCGATAATATTAGAGGCATTAAGGTTGATACAGCCTTAAGCATCTTGAAGTATAGCCCTAAAAAAGGATATGCCCCATTTATGTACAAGCTTTTGAAATCAGCGATTGCAAATTGGGAAGTAAAAAATCCAGCCGACCGTAACCAAATTGATTCACTAGTAGTGAAAACAGTTTTTGTTAACGCAGCCGCAATGGAAAAGCGTATGTTGCCTGCTCCACAAGGTAGAGGTTACAGAATTCGCAAACGTACAAATCATATAACAATAGTAGTAGATACAAAATAATACATCATGGGTCAAAAAGTTAATCCAATTGGTTTACGCTTAGGTATCATCCGCGGATGGGACAGCAACTGGTACGGTGGTAATAATTACGCCGACAAAATCGTTGAAGACGAAAAAATTCGTAAATATCTACTGGTGCGCGTACCGAAAGGTGGCATCGCTCGTTCAGTAATCGAACGTACTTTGAAGCGCATCACCATCACTATCCATACTGCTCGTCCGGGAATCGTTATCGGAAAAGGTGGTCAGGAAGTTGATAAAATCAAAGAAGAATTAAAACAACTTACCAAGAAGGAAGTTCAAATCAATATCTACGAAGTTAAGAAACCTGATTTGGATGCTAAATTGGTAGCCGATAATGTGGCCTCTCAATTAGAAGCTCGTATCTCTTTCCGTCGTGCCGTGAAATCAGCAATTGCTGCTTCTATGCGTGCAGGTGCTGAAGGAATCAAGATCCGCGTTTCAGGTCGTATCGGTGGAGCTGAAATGGCTCGCTCTGAACAATATAAAGAAGGAAGAACTCCATTACATACTTTACGTGCTGATGTTGATTACGCTTTAAGCGAAGCATTAACAGTATACGGTAAATTGGGTGTGAAGGTTTGGTTATGCCGCGGCGAAATCTACGGTAAACGTGACCTTTCTCCAAATGTAGGAATGGAAGCTCGCAACGAAGGTGGAAACGCTTCAGGTGGTTTCCGTGGTCGCGAAAGAAGTGATGATCGCAGAGAACGCCCTGATCGTAGAAGCGGTGGTGGCGACAGAAGAGGCGGAAGCGGTGCTGGTGGCGATAGAAGAGGCGGAAGCGGTGCTGGTGGAAATCGCGGTGGCAACGGTGGAGGCGGATTCAAACGCTAGTCTATCTTATAAATATAAAATATCCGGTGTGGCTTCCATACCGGATTTTTTTTTACTAAAAAAGAATTTTTCTTTCGTAGGTTTGAATACGAATTTTGGCGATACTCTTAAAGAAATCATTTAGCTTTAAACCTAGTATTTGGAATTGTAGTTGAACAATGTATATCATCATTATCATATCCTTATTTAGCCTCATTCCGCTTGGGCTTTCCTTTATTGGAAAAAATCCATTTTATAAGGATTTTCTTTTTGCAATTCCTGCAATCATTATTCCTGTTGTTTTTTTTGCTCTTATCGAATTCTTCTTTATTTCATGGGGTATCTGGGGCTTAAATTTAGATAAAACTAGCGGTGTACAATGGATAGGAATACCTCTAGAAACTTATGGATTATATGCCTCCATCTCATTCTTTAACTTATTCATCTATTCCCTAAACATCCGAATACTTAAACGGGAATTCTTTATCCATTTCCATAAAATAATTACCACAATGCTATTACTGGGTTTCCTGGCGGGCATTATAATTTTTAGAAAAGATTTGATTACCGCAATGGGTGCCTTGTTATGTGCATTCTTTCTAGGTTATCGCAGCTGGGTTGGGAAACCCAAATCGATGGCTCGCTTTTATATGGCCTTCGCTACCGCTCAACTACCAATTTTCCTTGCCTATATTCTGCTTACAGCTACGGGTACATTTTGGTTTAGCGATACTCAAATAATAGGAATTAAATTAGGTCCACTCCCAATCGATATCATCCTCTATGAACTAGCTCTCTTCTTGTTAAATGTGGGGATTTTTGATTTGTTAGTGCTCTGGAAAGCCCCTAATACACAGGTTGAATTTCCTGATGAGATTGATACGCTATCACCACCTTCGATATTAGATTGATATCAACTTTAGATTAAATGATGTATGGCAGTTCGATTTCGTGCAATTAGTTTTTGTGACGGCGCTTTTTAATCATTCCACCCTTCGTATCCTTTATACTATTCATCACTACAAAGGCATGTGGGTCTATCTTTTCTATCTCTGCCGTTAATTTACTAATTTCTAATCGGGTGATAACTGTAAATATAATGTCTACATCGTTTGTGGGGCCATGCTTGCCATAACCTCGCTTTCCATTATATACAGTGACTCCTCTACCTACTTTTTCAATTATTACTGTTCGTATTTCGTCACTATGTGCGGAGATAATAGTTACTCCGGTGTATTCTTCAATACCTTCAATAACGAACTCTAAAGTTTTGGATGCCGATAAATAAGTTACCATCGAATACAATACACTATCCATGGTTAAATACCGGGTGGCAATGGCAAATACCAAAATATTGAAAACAATGATAATATCTCCAATGGTAGTGCTGAACCTTCTACTGAGTCGAATCGCCAATATCTCGGTGCCATCCAATACCGCCCCGCCTCTAACTGCAAGTCCAATTCCCATCCCTAAAAAAAAGCCACCAAACACAGATACCAAGGTATTGTCGTGGGTGACCTCCGGAAAATGTACAGTTGCAAGAACAATAGCCAAGCCTGTAATTGCCAACGCCGCCTTAATAGCAAACTCCTTTCCAATGATAGTGTAACCAATAATGATAAATGGAATATTTACTATAATCAATACATAAGATAACGGAATCTGATTTACTTCAGAAACAAGCAGGGCAATGCCAGTGGCACCTCCATCAATAAAATTATTGGGTAATAAGAAACTCTCTAATCCAAATGCCGCACATATAATACCGATGATGATTAATACGCCATCTCTTAATAAAGAGGAAATCATTATCTGGAGCTCCTTAAAACCTAAGGCAATTTCATACCTGCTATATTCAGTGCCACGATCACGTAAATGCTTCTTATGTCGAAGCACCCATCTTATAATGAATTTAGAAACCAGATTTTTCACGTTGGGCAAAGATATGAATAGAACTTTGGATAACTGATGCAACTAATTTGAAACAACAGAGTCAAAGATAAAATTAAGGAGTACTATTTGCCAATTTTAGTAGTTATCCCAATAAATTGCTTTATTTCCTAAATTGATTAATAACTCACCAACGTTTTAAATACATCAATTGTATAAGCATTAGACAACCGGGAATGCCGAAAACCGAAAAAACAGAGTAGGCACTAAAAATTATCATAAAATCACCCCTTAATGAAAAAGTTTTACATCACAGTCCTTTTCCTTTTTGCTTTAATGCTTACAAAATCTGTATCAGCCCAAATATCTTGCTATGCAAGCTTCTACATCGATACAGCAACCTCAAAGTCATTTAACGGAGTTATAGTAAACAATACTTATTTTTTTCCAGCACTTACACTTCCCGATTCTGGAGTATATTACTGGTCATGGGGCGATGGCTCTACCTCAACAGGAAGATACCCTACGCATACCTATACATCGGCGGGTACTAAATATATTTACCTTGATGTTACCAATGCAAATAGAACCTGTGGCGATTCGCTCGTAAAAGCAATTTTCATCGATACCTTAGGTGGATTTCACAAAACCAATGGTAGCTATACCATCAAAGTGGTGGCTCCTAAAATTGCTGGAATTGCTGTTGAACAAAACAATAATTCTATTACCCTTACCTCTAATTTGGTTCGTGAAACGGCTGAATTGAATTTTAAATCAATTGCGACTGACGAATCTGTTAAGGTTGAAATTCTTTCGTACGATGGCAGAAAAGTAATGTCTTTGAATGAAACAATTACAGGTGATAAATTAATGATCAATACCGCCAAACTGAGTCAAGGAATGTATTTCATGACCGTTTCAATTGGCCTAAATACAAGCTTAGTGAAATTCATAAAAGAGTAGATTAAGTTTTTCTTTGTGTGAAAGCCTGAGAATTGCAATTCTCAGGCTATATTTATGGATTTTAACGAAATGCTGAATGAATTACTAATTTTGTATTTAGATTTAGAATAACAATATTTGTAAAAAATAAAATTCTAAGGCACCAAATTTTCCTATTTTTGTTGCACATCTAATCAAAACCAAAATCAACATGAAGAATCTATTCCTTTTTATTTTCTTAATTTCTTTCGTTTTAGGAAATTCACAAACAAATCCTAAGATGAGAGGTGCCGAAAGTACTACTCCTAAAGGCGTGAGTTCTACTACCGCTCCAACTAAGGTTTCAGGCGTTAATCAAAACAATGCAAGCACTACTTGGGAACCTCTAATTGAAATGGAAGGAAATATCTATACTTCGTATATTTATGCGGCATCACTTATGCCTAATCGTTCTCAAGATAAGGATGATTACAAAGGGGATAAGAATGGACAAATGGGAATTAAAGTGACTCCCGCTGTCGCCAATGCACATATTAAGCTCACCATCGATGCCCCCGAAATAATGAATACAACGGTATATGAGGAAGATTTGAAAGAGGTGAAAGAGTACGAGATTTTTCCGATTATTAAATACAAGTATGATGAATTATTGAAAATCAAACAGAATAAAATTGTTACCGTAACTTTTAAATTATCGATTAATGGAAAGGATATTGGCGAAAAACCTAAAGTAACTCCCGTAAAAGGAATTAACGAATGTCTATTAGGATATATCCATCGTACAAGCCCTACAGTAATTAATATGACCGACTGGATGTGTGCCGCGTATGTAAACGAAAA
>CANLPK010000041.1 GCA_947492885.1 Bacteroidota bacterium | reverse complement strand
GCAGAAAATGCTTTAATAAGCGCTCAATATGGTCCTACTGCCGCTAAACTCGCCGATCGCTCCCCTGTTGAAAATGCGAAAAACACTGTCCGCGGAAATCCAAGCACACAAGATTGGTACGGATTCGGTGGGGTTCTCATTAGCTATACTTTCATCAAAAAAACCAAAATCCGTTGTAATACATTCTAAACGTATGGTGTAGCTTTACTTGTGAAGTATCTTCTTTTTTCTTTTTTGATTTTATCTCCTTGTTTTCTGCTTGCTCAGAAATATGAGCTAGGAATATGTGCAGGTACAGCCAACTATATTGGCGACCTCTCACCTCGATTATCTTTGGTAAATACTCGCGAAGCATTCGGATATTTTGCTAAAAAGAATATTTCCAAATACTGGGCATTTCGCCTAAATTATAATTATGCCCGGATTGTAGGCGCCGATTCCAATCTGAAGTTTAATCAGATAAGAAATCTGAGCTTTACCAACAATCTAAATGAATTCGCTGGCCTTTTCGAATTCAACTACAAACCATATGCTGTTGGAAGCCTACCCAATAGTTCTACCTTCTATGTGGTTTTTGGCCTGGCTTTAACGGTTCATAACCCAAGAGCCTCCTATCAAGGAATCACCTATAATTTAAGTGAACTGAAAACCGAAGGGCAGTCAAAATCTTATTCGAAAATAGTAGTAGCATTGCCCATGGGTATCGGATACAAATGGGATATCACTAAAACTTTGATCCTTTCTGCCGAAATGGGTTTCCGATGGACCTTCACCGATTACCTCGACGATGTGAGCGGCAAATACCCCGATCTTAGTGGGAAATTGCCAATCGCAGCGCACATGAGCGATAGGTCAGTAGAAATTAATGATGTTCCTTTGAGCACAATTACCAAGCAACGTGGAGATGCAAACCCTTACGATTGGTATATGATTACTGGAATTCATCTCGCCTATAGATTAAGACCTTCCTCATGTTATCATTTTTAGTAACTTTGTGGGCTTGGTGTTCGTAAGAAGAATCATCCCAACATTGTTATTTTATAATGGCTTGTTGAAGGGTTTTTCTACTATCAATGACAAATGATTGTTTGTAAATGAGTTTAAAAGAGAAAATAGATAAGGAAAAACTTCCAAAACATATTGCCATTATCATGGATGGTAATGGACGGTGGGCCAAGAATAAAGGTAAAATAAGAATCTTTGGACACCAAAATGCAATTACCTCTGTTCGAGAATCGATTGAAACAAGTGCCGAATTAGGAATTGGATATATAACTCTTTATGCATTTAGTACTGAAAATTGGAACCGCCCAAAGTTTGAAGTTTCAGCACTTATGGAACTCCTCGTTAAAACAATAAGAAAAGAAACGAAGACATTGATGGATAATAATATCCGTTTGAAAGCCATAGGGAACCTCTCTCAATTGCCTGAAAAATGTTATAAAGAGCTTTTCGAAGGAATAGAGATTACAAAGAATAATACTGGAACCACGCTCATTCTTGCCTTGAGCTATAGCGCTAAATGGGATATCACTCAGGCTGTTCAAAATATTGCCAAACAGGTGGCTGAAGGGAAAATAAAGTCTAATGAAATAAGTGAAGAACTGATTAATGATCAGCTATCAACAGCAAGTTTTCCTCACCCAGATCTAATGATTAGAACAAGTGGTGAACATCGAATTAGTAATTTTCTGGTTTGGGAATTGGCCTACGCAGAGTTCTATTTTACCGAAGTGCTATGGCCCGATTTTAGAAAAGAAAACCTTTACGAAGCTATCCTCGATTACCAAAACAGAGAACGTAGATATGGTAAGACAAGTGAACAAATATCAAAATAATATTAAATTAAAACGCTAACCTCGATAATCTCTCCATGAGAAATAAAACAACTGTCTTGCTCCTCCTAATCGGCATTTTGGGTTTCTCCCAAACCTACTACCCCCAAAACTACGATACCCCGAAAAAATATACCTTGGCTGGCGTACAAATGGTTGGTGCCGTTTATCTCGATACCACGATACTAATTCATAATATTGCGAATCTTACCGTTGGTCAAGCCATCAATATGCCAGGTGAGGAAATATCTAAAGCTATCGAAAACCTCTGGAGACAGAAGTTTTTTAGCGATATTCAAGTGGTAATTACTTCTATTGAATCCGATAAAATGTTCTTGCAAATAAATGTGGTTGAACAACCCCGATTATCAAAATACAATTTTAAAGGACTTTCGAAAAATCAATCGAAAAATGTAAAAGATGAAGTGAAAATAAATAGTGGGGATTTTGTGAACGATTATTTAAAAAATAAAGCCACTGCAAATATTCGTAACTACTATATAGGCAAAGGGTTTAGTAACGTTAAGGTGAATGTAGTTGAACTAAATGATACCGCATTTAGAAATAGCAGTATGCTGGTTTTTGATGTTAATAAAGGCAAGAAAGTGAGAATTAAAAACATCACATTCGACGGCAATAGTCACATGGCATCATCAAAATTGCAACGCACCCTAAAGGATACTAAAAAATACAGATGGTACTTTTTTCAAGGTGGTAAGTTCAAGGAAATGGAGTATGAAGGTGATAAAGATAAAATCATTGCCAAATACAATAACCTTGGGTATAGAGACGTTCAAATTACAAGTGATACCGTTTATAATTTATCTCCTGAAAGACTGCTTATAAATATTAAGATAAATGAAGGAAAGCAATATCACTTCAGGAAAATTACCTGGATAGGAAACACCAAATATTCCACCGAACAGTTGAATCAAGTATTAGGGATTAATGCTGGAGATATATATAACCAATCCCTACTTGACAAAAAACTCACATATAATGAGGGTGGTCTAGATGTGAGCTCTATTTATATGGATGATGGTTACTTGTTTTTTAATATTACTCCTGTTGAGGTACTCGTTGAAAACGATTCTATCGATTTGGAAATGCGCATTTATGAAGGGAAACAAGCCATCATTAATAGCATCACAGTGAGAGGAAATACCAAAACTAGCGATCATGTTATCCTACGTGAAATAAGAAGTAAGCCAGGCGATAAATTCAGTCGCTCAAATATCATTCGCTCTCAACGTGAACTTTCTCAAATGGGAATTTTTGACCCAGAAAAAGGAAATGTAATCCCAACCCCGCACCCCGAAAGCGGAACTGTAGATATTGAATATATTGTAGAAGAAAAACCTTCCGATCAAATTGAACTCCAAGGCGGATGGGGCGGTGGTTATATCGTAGGAACTTTAGGTTTAACACTAAATAATTTCTCTGCTAAGAAAGTATTTAGAAAAAGCGAATGGGCTCCAATCCCTAGCGGTGATGCGCAACGTCTGAGTATTAAAGCCCAGTCATCAGGTGCATACTATACATCGTTTAATGCCTCATTTAATGAACCTTGGCTTGGTGGAAAACGCCCCAACAATTTCAGCGTGAGTACCTATTATACCATTCTATCATCCGATTATAGAAAATATAGCGACCCTGCGAAGTCGTTAATGAAAATTATTGGAGCTAGTGTTGGATTAGGAAAACGATTAAAGTGGCCCGACGATTTCTTCGCAATTAATCACTCGCTTACCTATCAGGTCTACAACCTAAGCAATTATCAGCTCATCGCGTTGGGAACACAAGTTTTCAATAATGGAGTTTCTCATAACCTTAATTATAAAGCTACAATCGCACGTAATAGTATTGACAACCCAATCTTCCCAACCTCTGGATCGAATTTCTCGTTGTCGATGCTCCTAACACCACCATACTCAGCGTTCCGCAACAACTTTGATTATGAAAATGCTACCCTCGCCGAACGAAATAAATTGGTAGAATATCACAAATGGCGATTCGATGCGCAATGGTTCGCACCACTTCCTAAAAAGTTTGTGTTATACGCGAAAGCAAGTTTTGGTTTTATGGGAACCTATAGTAAAAAATACAATGTGCCACCGTTTGATCGATATGTAATGGGAGGGAGCGAACTTACAGGTTACGCCAATTTCAATACAGAGCCAGTAGGATTGCGTGGATACGCCGATAGAAGCTTAACTCAAATATACGAAAACCATAATGGAGGAAGTACAATCTTTAATCGCTATACTTTGGAGTTACGGTACCCAATTACAACAGGTCAGGCGGCAACCATTTATGCACTAGGGTTTGCCGAAGCGGGTAAGCCGTTCAATTCCTTTAAATACTTTAATCCATTCGAATTATATCGTTCGGCAGGTGTTGGGGTGAAGGTTTATTTGCCAATGCTTGGATTGCTTGGCTTAGACTATGGTTGGGGATTCGATAATCCAACAGGCGTGAAAAAAGGAAACTTCCACTTTAGTATCGGTCAGGCTTTCTAAATGTTAAAAGATTAAAAGAAATATTCAATCCTTACTTTTGGTACGATAATAGGAAAGTATCAAGAACATTTTAAATACACACTCCAAATGAAATCAATCAACAAATTTTTTATCGCTCTTTGCTTGTTTACTATTGCAGCAACAACCAACTCTCAGGCACAAAAATTCGCATTCGTCGATACCGAATACATGCTCGGTCAAATGCCAGAATATAAAGCTGCTCAAAAACGCCTCGATGATATGAGTGCCGAATGGCAGAAAGAAATTGAGAAACGCCTTACAGAAATTGATAAAATGTATAAAGATTATCAAGCCGAACAAGTGGTATTAACTCAAGATCAACAACAAAAAAAACAACAAGAAATCGTTGACAAGGAAAAGAGCTTAAAAGATTATCAAAAATCGAAATTTGGTCAAGGTGGTGAACTTGAGAAAAAGAAACAAGAGCTCATCAAACCACTTCAAGATAAAATTTTTGATGCCGTACAAAAAATCGCAAAGCAACGTGGTTTCGACTTTATTTTTGATAAGAATGGCGAAATGGTAATGTTGGTTGCCAATATAAAATACGACCTAAGTATCGAAGTACTCGAACTGATGGGATATACAGTTGCTGATGACCCGAACAAAAAATAAGAAACATTTTTAATTTACAACAGAAAAACACACCTTTGTGCCCTTTTAAAACCACTAATTTTTAATTTAATATAATGAATACCTTAAAAAAATTTGCTTCAGCACTCGTTATCCTCACCCTCAGTTTTGCTGCGAACGCACAACTGAAAATTGCACATCTCAACTCTTCTGACATAATGCAAAAAATGGATGATTATAAAATTGCTGAATTGCGTTTGGATAGTCTTTCTAATGCAAAAAAGAGAGAAATAGCCATGTATCAAGATGAATTTCAGAAAAAACAATCGGAATATATTGCCTTAAATAAAGCAACTACCTCTGAAGCTACCATGAAAATGAAAGAAAAAGAGCTTACCGACATGGATCAGCGAATTAAAGACTTTGCTAATGATGCTCAAATAGAGCTTGAAAATTTCCAAGTTGAGTTAATTAAACCAATTCAAAAGAAATTACAAGACGCAATTGAATCAATAGCCAAGGAAAAAGGATACGGTTATGTGCTCGATGATCAAGCTTTGTTGGTAAAACCAGCTGCTGATGATATCTCAAACGCAGTGCGCTTAAAATTAGGAATTCTAGTGGATACAACCACCCCAACTCCTGCACCTGCTCCTAAAAAGTAACTAATTGTCAATAATGCAAAACCCGCTCGAACTCCGAGCGGGTTTTTTTGTGCTATAAATTTATCAAAATAAATTTGGTACGTAAGGCAAAATTTGCTTAATTTTAAACTGTTAAATTTAATATGAAAAGTATTATAATGTTAACATCTAAAATGGTCTAAATGAGGGTGAAACATCAAATCTGCTTTTTAAATATAATAATTGTCTATTTTAAATAAATTGAATTAATTTATAGTGTATGGCTACAACAGCTAAAAAGAGTGAAGTAAAAGCAGCTAAAGCTTCAAAAGCCAAAACGGCTATCAAAGAAACAGGGGCCACCGCCACCGCAACGCACCAAGAATTAAGTCTATCATTACTCAGTGGAAAGTTACCTAAAGATGTTTTAAAAAGCTTTTTTGGTTTCGATAAATTTAAAGGAATGCAGGAAGACATTATAAAAAATGTACTTCAAGGAAAAGACTCTTTCGTTATCATGCCTACTGGAGCTGGTAAGTCTTTGTGTTACCAATTGCCTGCTATCATGATGGATGGTGTTGCAATTATTGTTTCTCCACTTATTGCTTTGATGAAAAATCAAGTGGATCAAATTCGTGGATTCGCTGATAATGGATCCTTGGCGCATTTTCTCAACTCTTCATTAAGTAAAACAGAAAGTAAGCGGGTAAAAGAAGATATTTCATTAGGGAAAACCAAAATGCTCTATATAGCACCCGAAACCCTAAAGAAAGATGAAACAATTGAGTTTTTCAAAAAACTGAAAGTGTCCTTTGTTGCTATCGATGAAGCACATTGTATATCTGAATGGGGGCACGATTTCCGTCCAGAATATCGCCGAATTAAGGACATGGTGAAACAAATGGGCCCCGAAGTGGCAATGATCGCTTTGACAGCTACCGCAACGCCCAAGGTTCAAAGCGATATTCAAAAGAACTTACAGATGGAAGAAGCCACAGTCTTCAAATCGTCATTTAATAGAGGTAATCTCTATTATGAAGTTCGCCCGAAACTAACAAAGGACAAAATATTTAAAGAAATCGTTGGCTTTGTCCGCCAACGCCCAGGACAAAGTGGAGTTATCTATTGTCTTAGCCGTAAAAAGGTAGAAGAATTGGCTCAGGTTCTGAATGTGAATGGGATCAAAGCACTTCCTTACCACGCAGGACTTGAAGCAGCGCAACGTAGTAAAACTCAAGATGCATTCTTAATGCAAGATGTTGACGTGATTGTTGCAACAATCGCATTTGGTATGGGAATCGATAAGCCAGATGTTCGTTTTGTTATTCATCACGATATACCGAAATCGCTCGAAGGCTATTACCAAGAAACTGGACGTGCAGGTAGAGATGGATTGGTAGGTGATTGTTTAATGTTCTATAATTATAGCGATCTAGAAAAACTAGAAAGCTTTATGAAAGATAAGCCAGTGGCAGAAAAGGAAATTGGTGGATTGCTATTGTTTGAAGCAGCATCCTTTGCCGAATCGTCTTCTTGTCGCAGGAAAATGTTATTGCACTATTTTGGTGAAGAATTCCCTGAAAAGGATTGTAATAAAATGTGCGATAACTGTCGCCATCCTAAAAAGATGGAAGATGTTTCTGAAGATGTTAAAAATGCATTAACTACCATCTCTAAGTTAGATTGTCTTGTAAACCTAGAACATATCGTAAATGTAATCCTAGGTATCCGAAAACAACAAGTAATCACCTTCGGTCACGATGCCAATGAATATTTTGGGATAGGTAGAGGTAAAGATGAAATTTACTGGAAAGCAGTGATGCGACTTTGCCTTCTCAATGGCCTTCTCACAAAAGATATCGAAAGCTATGGTATGATGATATTGAATGAGAAAGGCAAAGCATGGTTAAAAAAACCGAGCAAAATGCTAATGCCTCTCGATAATGCTTTTGAACGAATTGATGATGATGAAGAGTTTGTTGCAACTGCGAGCGCAGGCACATTAGATGAAACGCTCATGGCAATGCTCAAAGATTTGCGTAAAAAAGTGGCTAAGGAATTTAAACTTCCTCCATACGTAATTTTTAGCGACCCTAGCCTAAGCGATATGGCAACTAAATATCCAATAACACTTGAGGAACTTACAAATATTCAAGGGGTGGGTGCAGGTAAAGCTCAAAAATTTGGTAAGAAATTTCTAGAAACAATTGAGAAATATGTGGAAGCCAACGATATTGAACGTATTGAAGATATTGTTGTAAAATCAGTCGCCAATAAGTCAGTAAAGAAGGTCGCCATCATTCAAAATATTGATAAGAAAGTACCGATCTCCGATTTAGCGAAGGCCAGTACCATGACAAAAGATGAAATGATTGATGAAATTGAACAAATTGTAAATAGTGGTACTAAACTAAATATTAAATATTACCTAAATGGCTTAATGGACGATCATCAACAACAAGAAATTTTTGATTATTACTGTCAAGCAGAAACTGACGACCTCCAAGTTGCCCAGGATTATTTTGATGGAGATTATAGCAGAGAAGAACTCCAGTTAATGCGTATCCGTTTCATGAGCGAAATGGCGCACTAGGTTCTATATGTATAATAAAAAAGAGATTGCTGTTCAGCAATCCCTTTTTTATTGAATTAATATTTTAAACGAGTAGTTTCGACATGCTTACCTCGCTAGCAATGAGTTGAGGAATGGCACTAATAGCAATTCGTTCTTGCTTCATGCTGTCTCTATAACGTATGGTTACAGTATTATCTTGAACTGTATCATAATCTACCGTAATACAGAACGGAGTTCCAATTGCATCTTGTCTGCGATAACGCTTCCCAATAGCGTCTTTCTCGTCGTATTGGCAGATATAATCGGACTTTAAACTATTGATAATATTGCGTGCTATTTCAGGCAACCCGTCTTTCTTTACAAGTGGCAAAACAGCTACTTTTACTGGTGCCAAGGCAGGATGGAATTTCAAAACAGTACGGATATCTTTTTGATCTCCATTGATTACTTCTTCTTCACAATATGCATTTATCATCGTAAGTAAGAACATACGATCAACGCCTATAGAGGTTTCAATTACATATGGAACATAATTCCCAATGGCTTTTCCATCAGCTCCAAGTTCCGGATCAAAATAATGAAGCTTCTTTCCACTAAATTGTTGGTGCTGCTTCAAGTCGAAATCTGTGCGGCTATGTATACCTTCCACCTCTTTAAATCCGAATGGGAAATCAAATTCAATATCTACCGCTGCATTGGCGTAATGTGCTAATTTAACATGGTCATGATAACGATACTTATCAGGGGAAGTTCCCAATGCAAGATGCCATTTTAAACGAGCTTCTTTCCAATAAGCATACCATTGCATCTCAGTGCCTGGACGAACAAAAAATTGCATTTCCATTTGTTCGAACTCACGCATACGCATGATGAATTGGCGCGCAACGATTTCATTTCTAAATGCTTTTCCTATCTGTGCAATTCCAAATGGAATCTTCATTCGGCCGCTTTTTTGAACATTTAAAAAGTTCACAAAAATTCCTTGAGCAGTTTCAGGTCTTAGATAAATCTCATTCGCATCCTCAGCCACACTGCCCATTTGAGTGCTATACATTAAGTTGAACTGACGTACGTCGGTCCAATTTCGGGTGCCACTTATCGGACATACTATCTCATGTTCTTCAATGAGTTGCTTTAGTTGTTCTAAACTATTATCCAATAAGGCTTGGTCTAATTTTGATTGTAAATCCCCTGCTTTTTGGGTCTTTCCATCTTTCTCATATCGAGTAATCTTATCTTCAATCAATTGATCGGCGCGATAGCGTTTCTTGCTATCTTTATTATCAATCATAGGATCACTAAATCCATCAACATGACCACTTGCCTTCCAAATTTTTGGATGCATAAAAATGGCTGAATCAATGCCTACAATATTTTCATGCATGTTTACCATGCTCTTCCACCAATACTCTTTAATATTCTTTTTTAACTCACTGCCATAATTGCCATAATCGTATACAGCTCCTAAGCCATCATAAATTTCAGATGAAGGAAATACAAATCCATATTCCTTACAATGCGATACTACGCTTTCAAAAACATTCTTTTCTTTTGCCATAATTGAACCGCAAAAATAACATACTAAACCATTTATACTATTTATCCTTCATTTTTTGTTTATTTGCATAAACAGCTAATTATTATCAAATGAGAAATTTCGTTCTATCTATCGGCATCCTTGGCGCAATGTTCATGAATGCACAAACCTACTCCTTCACCAAAAGTACGGGTACTTATGCCGATCTTACAGGAGCTGCCATTCTAAATAATACGAATTGGGGTGATTTCGAAACCGCCATCAAGCTACCATTTACCTTTAAATACTGGGGAGTAGCGCTTTCCGACTCGATTTATGTAGATGATTGGGGTAGTTTGAGTGTTGATAATTCGTATGGAGTAGAAATAAGTTTTATGTTCGAAGACTTAAATAGCAGAGGTGCGAGTAAATCACCAATAAGTTATGTGGTATCTGGAGTATCCCCAAATCGGATTTTGAAAGTTGAATTTAAAAATGTCGGATTTAATAGTGATCTCCCTGGGGTGGTTGATTCGGCCAATGCGCAGTGTTGGCTTTACGAAACAACAAATGTGATTGAATATCGTTATGGAACCGCTAGCGTGAAAACAACCACCTGGACGGATGCAGGGGTATATGTTGGAATTTTCGATCCTTCATTTATGAAATTTGTAAACCTAGAAGGAAACCCTGCTAGCCCATTGGTTAATACTAGCAATATCAATGCGTTTAATCCGTTAACAACACTTCCCGCTTCAGGAACAATATACAAATTTACTCCTTCAGGAACAGGGATTAATTCACCGAAAATTAAACTTCAACAAGTTGGCAATACCATTATTATCCCCAATTCAATGATTGTCAATTCAGTGAAAGTATTCAATGTGAATGCCCAATTAATGATGGATGTAAAAAGTATTGATTCAAATATTGACATTTCAGCACTTCCTCAAGGGATTTATTTTATTACGCTGCAAACCAACGAAGGAACAGTTACCGAAAAGGTAATTAGATATTAATTGCAACCTTTTGCTCATTATTGGTATTAGACTAAATCCTTCATCATGAAAAATAAAAGTTTCAAAGCTCAAAAGGCAATTATTATTGCCTTATTCGTTCTAACTAATTTTGCCGCAAGAGCGCAGTTCTATGCATATACAAAATCAACTGGAACTTATACGGAGTTAACTGGGGCTACCCAATTACTAAATGGCAACTGGAATGATTTCAGTGCGAGTTTTAAAACGCCGTTTACTTTTCGATACTTCTCCCTGAATATTTTCGATTCCATTGAACTTACCGATTGGGCCGGGATTTATTTCAATAATATCAATAACGGCTTATTTGATATCTATAGTACCGATTTAAATAGCAGAGGAAATAATAAGTCACCCATAAGCTATCTTTCTTCAGGTATTATGCCCAATCGAGTTTTAAAAATTCAATATAAGAATGCTGGTTTTATGGCCGATGCTCCGAGCTTTTCTGATTCCGTTAATTTTCAACTATGGATCTATGAAACATCGAATATTATTGAATTTCGTTATGGCCCCAATCAAGTGAAATCAACTTCCTATAATGGAGATAATGGCCCTTATGTGCAAGTTGCCGACCCATTAAGCATCTCTACAAATTTTATTGTCTTAGAAGGAAATCCAGCAAGCCCAGCTGTTCGAACCTCTAATATTTCTAGCTCTACAACATTAACTGGATCTCCAGCTAATGGCACTATTTATCGCTTTGCCCCATCGCAGTTTCATACTGGAATAAATGATCATCAAAATTCCTTAGGTAACGTATCTAATATTGATAAGATTGTTATTTTAAATATGAGCGGACAAATTATTAAAAGTTATTCAGGCAATGAATCTGGCGATTTAAATTGCCTTCCTTCGGGCATATATATCATGCAAGCCTATACAGCCGAAGGCGTTGTAACTACTAAGTTTGCGCGGTAACTGAATTAGATCTATTCTTTTTCTTGTGCTTAAATTCTATCCTCTTAGTATCTTCTTCCGAATTTACTTAGATTAGTCTTCCGCTATTGTTTCTCATTTTGTACCTTCGCAAAGATTCAATTATGCAGGTAATTACACCTGTTTTCAATATAAATAACAAGTAAATATGGAGATTTCTTCAAAATATAACCCAACCGAGGTGGAGCAAAAATGGTATGACTACTGGTTGGAAAAAGGATTTTTTAAAGGAGATGCTAGCCGCGGAATTGCAGAAGGGAAAGAACCTTATTGTATCGTTATTCCACCACCCAATGTAACTGGGGTGCTCCATATGGGCCATATGCTTAATAATACCATTCAAGATGTGATGGTACGCCGAGCCCGCATGCAAGGAAAGGAAGCCGTTTGGGTGCCTGGTACCGACCATGCAAGTATTGCAACAGAAGCCAAAGTGGTAGCCATGCTTAAAGAGCAAGGGATTGATAAGAAGGATTTGTCGAGAGAACAATTTTTGAAGTATGCCTGGGAATGGAAAGAGAAATATGGTGGCATCATTCTTCAACAACTTAAAAAACTGGGCGCCAGTTGCGATTGGGATCGTACGCGCTTTACCATGGAACCATCGCTCAGTGATGCAGTGATAAATGTATTTATCGACCTATATCGCAAAGGGAATATTTATAGAGGAATCCGAATGGTGAATTGGGATCCACTTGGAAAGACCGCGCTTAGCGATGATGAAGTAATACAAAAGGAAAATACAGCTAAGTTTTATTATGTAAAATATAAATTGGTTGATGCCGATGGATATATCACTGTTGCCACTGTAAGACCCGAAACTATTATGGGTGATGTTGCCATTTGTGTAAATCCTAATGATGAGCGCTATAAGAATTTGATTGGTAAGAAATGTATCGTTCCATTGGTGAATCGAGAAGTGCCAATTATTGCAGATGATTATATCGAAATTGATTTTGGTACAGGAGCACTCAAAGTTACTCCAGCCCACGATAAAAACGACTATGCAATAGGTCAGAAACATGGCCTAGAAACAATTGATGTATTAAATGAGGATGGAACCATTAGCGAAGCCGCTAAGGTATTCGTTGGCATGGATCGCTTCAAAGCTCGGAAAGCTGCCGCCGATCAGCTTGAAAGCGAAGGCCTTATTGAGAAGATAGAAGAAATAAAAAACAATATCGGAACAAGCGAACGCACCGGGGCTGTAGTAGAACCAAGGCTAAGTATGCAATGGTTTTTGAAGATGGAGGAACTTGGCAAGCCTGCACTAGAAAACGTGCTTAATGGTAACATCAAATTTCATCCCGAGAAATTTGTAAATACCTATAAGCATTGGATGGAAAATGTGAAGGATTGGTGTATCAGCCGTCAGTTATGGTGGGGACAGCGCATTCCAGCTTGGTATAATGAAAAAGGTGATTTTGTAGTTGCCAAAACTGAAGCAGAAGCGATTGCTTTGTTCAAAGAGAAAAATTCTCCTTTCAATAATATACATCAAGACAATGATGTGCTCGACACATGGTTCTCTTCTTGGCTTTGGCCCATCAGCGTATTCGACGGATTTGAAAATCCAGATGGGAAAGATATAAATTATTTTTACCCAACTCAAGATCTTGTAACGGCTCCTGAGATCATTTTCTTCTGGGTCGCTCGTATGATTATTGCTGGATACGAGTATCGTAAAGAACTGCCTTTCAGTAATGTTTATTTCACAGGTATTGTTCGCGATAAACAAGGCAGGAAAATGAGCAAAAGTCTAGGGAATAGCCCCGATCCACTCGATCTCATTGAGAAAAGTGGGGCTGATGCCGTAAGATTTGGAATGTTGGTATGTTCGCCAGCAGGCAACGATATTTTATTTGATGATAAATATATTGAACAAGGAAGGAATTTTACGAATAAAATCTGGAATGCTTTCCGTTTGGTAAAAGGATTTAGTATCAATGAAAATGGCAATGATTCAAATCAAAATGATACCGCTATCAAGTGGTTTCAAGAAAAGCTAATCGCCACCAAATTGGAAGTTGAAGGATTATATAAGCAGTATAAAATGAGCGAAGCCTTAATGAGTATTTATAAACTCATTTGGGATGATTTCTGTGCCATGTATTTGGAAATGATTAAGCCCGCTTTCGGCGAACCAATTGAAAATAAAACCTATCAACGTACTATCGAATTTTTTGAGGAATTGATGCAATTGCTTCATCCAATTATGCCATTCATAACAGAGGAAATCTGGCATGGCTTAAATAATCGCGATGCCAACAATTGTATCATCGTTTCGAATCAAAAAACTGAATCAAGAAAAGCAGATGAATCTTATTTGCAACTTTCAGATCTTGCACTCGATTTGGTAGCACAGGTGAGAAATGTAAGAAATTCAAAAGGCCTATCTCCCAAGGAACCATTAAAATTATTTGCGGCTTCCGAATCATTGCAAACACTCTCTTCTTTTGAATTTATAATAAAAAAACTAGCAAATATTGATGCGTTCGAATCAGCTTCAACGCAACCGGCTAACACCATGCCATTGCAAGTGAAAACTGCTACTTGGTATCTGTTATTGCCCGAAACTGCTACTAGTATTGATAAAGAAGCTTTGCAAAAGGAAATCGATTATCTAAATGGATTTTTAAAGAGCGTGGAATTAAAATTAAGCAATGAAAAGTTTGTTGCCAATGCGAAGCCCGAACTCATAGAAAAGGAACGCCAAAAGAAAGCCGATGCGGAAGCTAAAATCGCTACTCTTCTCGGTCAAATTCAAGAAGGTTAATACTCGATTTTCCCCGCTTATAAGATAGTAACCTGTTATTGTATTTTATTACTTGTTACATTCAATTAATTATATATTTTTGTGAATATTGATAAACGAAAATGAGCACTGATAATAAAGTAAACGACTTTTATTCGAATATAGTACATGAATTTCGGACACCGCTTACATTAATCATCAGCCCGGCCGAGCAAATACTGAATGATTCATCCGATAAGGTAGCAAAAGAGAATGCTCAAATTATTCATAGGAATGCCAATAAGCTTTTAAAGCTTATTAATGAGATGCTTGATATTAGTAAGTTGGAGAATAATAAAATGATTCTTCAATCGGATGAAGGTGATATCGTTTATTTTATTCGTCAACTGCTTGAGTCTTTTTCTCCTTACGTAACCCATAAGAATATTTCACTTCTTTTCTATTCCGATTTCCAAGAACTTCATATTGTATTTGACAAAGAGAAGATGGAAAAGATTCTCAATAATCTGATCTCCAATGCATCGAAATTTACAAAGGTAGGAGGGAAGGTATCTCTCAAATTATCCTTGTTAAAGAATAACGACCTGCAAATTGTTGTAACCGATACTGGGATTGGAATTTCAAAGGAGAAACTTCCTTTTGTGTTCGACCGTTTTTATCAAGGCGATACAAAACGCTTTGTAGATCAGGATGGTACCGGAATTGGACTTTCCTTATGCAAGGAATTGACACACCTAATGAATGGTAAGATATTCGTTGAAAGTGTTGTGGATATAGGATCTGAATTCACAGTGCAAATTCCAGTAACCGTTCAAACAAAACAAATTAAGTATGAGCGGATTATTAATGTAGTACATTCTAAACCAAATAAGAATAAGGATGCTGCATTGCCTTTCGTTTCTGATGAGGATACAATTTTGCCTATCCTATTGATTGTGGAAGACAATGAGGACATGAGAAACTATTTGGCTAATTTCTTTAGTAAGACCTACCAGATTTTGATCGCTGCCGATGGACTGGAAGCGTATGAGAAAACTCTCTCACTTGTGCCAGATATTATTGTTAGTGATATTTTAATGCCACGTATGAATGGCTTCGAATTGTGCGAGCAAATTAAAAATGATAATCGCACGAGTCATATTCCAATTGTACTCCTCACCTCTATTGGTGCTGGTGAGAAACGTATCGAAGGGTATGAGTATGGAGCCGATGACTACCTATCCAAACCATTTAATGCCTACGAACTTTCTCTTCGATTGAAGAACTTGATTGAGAACAGAGAGCGGCTACGTAATTTCTATTTAGGCCACCCGGTTCCTAATTCCAAGGTAAAGCACTCTGAACGTGAATTGAAATTCATTGAAAAACTTGAAAAGTTCGTCGATAAGAACTTGATGAATGAAAACCTATCGGTTGATGACTTGAGCGAAGAAGCAGCGATGAGTTCATCTCAATTAAATCGCAAGCTAAAAGCACTGCTAAATCTCACTCCGAATCATTTCATTAGAAAATATAGACTCCAAAGAGCTAAAATATTATTGGAGAACCGAGAAGGGAATATTTCTGAAATTTGTTATAAAGTGGGATTTAGTAGCCCAGCATACTTTACAAAATGCTTTAGTGAGGAGTTTCAAATGCTTCCAAGCGAATTATAACTCAAAGCATCATAGATGCTCAATTTTTATTAGCAATTGAATATTTTTTAATACACACATAACCTTAGTTGGCTTAGATTTGCATTATTATGAAAACAAAGCTATTGTCCCTATAGCTCACCTGCTAATGAAAAAAATTTGAACCTTCTGATTATTCAGAGGGTTTTTTTATAAATGATAAATTTTGAAATTTAGAATGAAACTTAAATTGAAGAACTCAGCATCCACAAGCACGTAATTTAGTCACATAGCCTTTTCGGTTTATTCGTTCAATAACGTGACCATCACTATTGAAAATATAGGTTTGAACGAGTTTGCCTTTTCTGTATTTTTCTACTTTAACAATATGCTTAGTCGAATCATAGTAAGTCCAAGCCCCGCTCTTTTTTCCATTCTTCATTTTGCCTTCTGCACTCGAATCAGATGGAGATGCAATAGCATATCCAAATAGAAATAAGAAGAAGAGAAGGAAGTTGAAACGCATATTATTTTTTGGCAATTAAAAAAATATCCCACGTTTTTTCAAGGCCTTCCTTTTGCAAGTAGAAATCCTTGGTGTCAATTTCAAGCGTTGCATCGTTTTTCTCCTTTAGTTGATCTCTCATTAAGGTGGTAATCCAATTGTATGGTTTAATTAATAAAGAGGCCGGAAGTATTTTATGGATTCCCAAAATATCCCATTTCATTATTCGTTTTACCCATTTACTATTTTCCTCATAATAGGTATTTACCTTTTCATTGCCTTGCAATCCTTGAAGTTCAAATCCAGCAGCTCCAAAAACAGAGTTTGCTTCCTTTCGCATCTCCTCAAAAGTCATCTCATGAATATGGAATGGGTTCCTAGCAATGCTCATTTTGGCATTCGGTGTTGTACATAAGAACACACCACCTGGTTTCAAAACCCGAAATACATCCTTTATGAATCCTGCTTGATCATGTATATGTTCAATGAATTGAAATGCGGTTACCACATCCATACTAGCATCTGGCAAATTTATTGGAGGAACTACGCTCCTTACAAACTTCAAATTGCTTACCGCAGCATGTTCGCTGATATTGTCGTCAATTGTTTCTTGTGAATAGTCAACGCCAGTAACCGATTTGGCATATTTTGCCATATCGCTGCTTCCATAGGCTGGTCCGCATCCAATATCAGCCACCTCCTTGTCAGTAATATAGTTGCGAGCGAATTCGTAAGCATAAAAACAACGCTTAACAGTTACATTATTTGCTTCCTCAAAGGAAGGTCTCTCTCTGGTTCCAGCCATGAATTAAAATTTATTTTGGAGCAAATATACGGAATTCGGTTTTCAAGATAAACCAAGTATTGAATCAATTGAAATCTAAGTTGCACAAAAAAAGGAGTGCTTTTCGGGCACTCCTTTTGTGGTTTTTTTTCCTGTAAGAGGAAATACTACTACTACTACTACTCTAAACTTACTGTTTTGCCATCATTTTATATTTTGCATTCACATTATTAGCAATGATATTGATGAAATACATCCCGTTTGCTAATTCTGAGGTATTGAATTCGATATTATTATTTCCTTTTCTTCCTTTCATTTCTTCAGTTGCAACAACCTGCCCCTTAGCATCTAATAAACTAATAGTAACATCGCTATTGGAAGGAAGTGTGAAAGAAATATTTAAAGAACCTTGGAAGGGATTAGGAAATGCATTGCTGATTTTTAATGTGTTTTCTGAAGAGATTGATACTGTGATAATATTGCTGTATTCGAAATTACCATTGAAGTCGATTTGTTTCAATCGGTAGTATACTGTTGCAGCAGCTAATTCAGTGATTTGGTTATCGATATAGTTGTATTTTGAGAGATTTTTTGTAGTTCCGTTACCAGTAACTTCTCCAATTTTAGTGTAATTAACACCATCAATGCTACGTTCGATTTCAAAATGGTCATTATTTAACTCTGTAGCTGTAGCCCAATTTAATTGGGTATTGTTATTATTTAATTTTCCTAAAAATGAAATCAATTTCACCGGTAAAGGATTGATTGCAGTTGTTGATCCAAAAGTGAAATTATCAAATGAACTAATGCCAGTTACTGTTAAAGTACCTGAAGTAGCAGTGCCGCTTGCTGTTCCAGCTAAGTTAGCCCAGCTAGTTCCATTCCAGCTCACCATACGTAAATTGGCTGGAGTTGTTACTTTACTGCTGTCATTCCATGTTAATACAACAGTTGCAGTTCCTGTTCCTGTGCGAGTAATATTCCAAAACTCTCTTGATGAGATGGTGTTTACTCCTGATGGCTTTGCTGAAGTATCATTCGGCATGCCATAAGTATATTCTACTGTGAATGCATCGGTACTAACGGATGCTGCGCTAATAGTAGCACTTCTCAATTTGTTATTTGTTCCAACTGGGAATACAAAAGATGAAGTAAGATTTGTTTTCTTGAATGGACCGTTAATATAGCTACTAGCAGATGCTCCAGTGGTTGTGGCCGTACTTGTTAAGTCTAATAAGTTAGATGATGAGGTATTTACAATTCCGCTTGTCAATTTTAAAGTGTTTGAAACAGAAGTTGAAACCGATAGGGTAACATCATTCGTTGCCTTGTTTATAGTTAAATTGTAAAAGTTAGTTGTTTGAGTTCCACCAACTGTTTGACTTTCTGTTCCATTAAATGTAACAGTAGTGGAATTTGATGTTAAATTGGTTGCTGAATTGTTATTTGTCCAATTACCAGAAACTTTGATTGCTCCATTGGAAGAATTCGAAAAACCAACGTTATTTGATCCATTGATAGTAACATGGTAAAATTGGTTGGTTCCCGAATTGAATCTTGGAGAACTTTTAGTAGAAGCACCAGTCCAATTAGTAGTACCAGCTGCTGAAGTAAAATCACCTCCATTATTGTAATAATCGCGGGTAATATTTAAAATAGATGTTCCTGAATTCTCGTTTTGAGTAACTGAAGAATTTGAAGCGACCAATTTAAAATCCTTTGCAGTAATTGTACCGCCAGTTTGAATCAATGTACCTGTACCATTAATATTAAGGGTAGTTGTAACACTTAAGGTGCCGCCACTTACCACTGTTAAGGTTGCATTAGAATTGCTAGTATTAATGGTTATTGTACTCACCGTTACACTAGTGCTAATAACGGGGTATCTTGTTAAAGATCCAGGAATCACAACAAGGTCTCCTGCGCTAGGAACCGCCGCACCCGACCAATTTCCAGTAGAAGTCCAGCTTGTGCTAGATGCTCCAGTCCAAGTTCTGGTGGCTGCATTAAGAGTGTTAGAAAGTAATGTGAAAAATAAGATTGCGAAAATTGCGCAAATAGTTTTTGATAATAGAGGTTGTCTAGTAGTTGTAGTCATAGTGCCTACCTTATTACAAGTCCTATGCCAAAAGAGGATAATTTTATCCTTTATTCTCTAAAAAGAAATCGAAAATTACATTATATCACATAACACACTGTTTATCAGCTATTTAAAATCAACAATTAATGCGCCCTAAAAAATAGACAGAGATGCTTAAATGGCTTTTAAATGAAATAAATACTCAGCAAATGTCTATTCGTTGTTCTTTTTTCTAGAAACTTGATTCATTATTGAAAAATATCGCTTCCGAAAACTAATAATATGAAGCGTTTAAGTATGCTATTCGGAATTTCAGAATACAATTCCATTATCAGATAGGCATTTTTATGCTTTATTCAGAGCGAGAGAATAAACTCTTATTATATATAGAGAATTAATTTTATTTCTATTAGGTCAAACAAATTGGCATTAGTTGTTTTTGTATTTAGTACTAATCCATTTTAAGAAATGATAAAGGATCTCTGGTAAAAAAAAACATTTTATTTTCTGTGTTTTTTGCTTGATTATTTTTTTTCAGAATTGTAAAGTTCGTAAAAAACAGGTGTGTTTTTTATTGAACAGTGAGGTCTATTTCAGATTATTTGCCAATTTGTATCAATATGACACAAGTCATAATGTCCAAAAGGCGACTATTTACTGAGCTTTAAATCCCCTAAATCAGACAGTAAGCCCTAATAAATTCTATTTATATATAAAAAAAAACATTTGGAAGTGCTATATTTTTCTATCTAAATTCATACTCGATTAAGGGCATTTAATACTACCAGTTTAAGTGTTTTTTTAAAAAAAAAACCAAATACACGAGTCATGAAAACTTTTAACTTTTTATCAATTCTTATATTGATAATCAATTTCACAAACACTAATGCTCAAGCCAACAAGATTGCTTTTGTTCAAAACAAAGGTCAATGGCAGAGCGATGTCTATTTCAAAGCCGACCTACCCAATGGGCAAGCCTTAGTTACTCCAACAGGGATGCTTGTTGGGCAGTTCGATTCCGCTTCCATTCAAGAACGGTCGAATTGGGTAATGGGAGTAGAAGATCGTCAAACAGGGAATCAATACCTTATTGATAATCCTATAGCTCCTGATATTAAAGGACATGGATGGAGATATCATTTTTTAAATGCAAATCCTACTCCTATTATAGTTAATAAGGGCAAAAGCAATGATTTCTATAACTATTGGTTAGGCGACCCCAGCCAACATGCAAGTAAAGTTAGCTCATTTGACGAAATCACTTACGCTAATATATATAATGGTGTAGATGTAAAATACTATTCTTCTCCTGAAGGTTTCCTTGAAAACGATATCATTGTTAAACCATACGCCAATCATGATATCATCTCATTTGAACTCGAAGGAATTGATGAAATTGCATTAGGTAATGATGGTACCTTGATTTTAGGAACCTCTGTTGGTGAAGTAATCATTCCAGCACCTGTAAGTTATCTTTTGGATAATAAAGGGAATAAGGTTCCAATCATTGTGAATTTCGAATTAACCAATACGATTATTCGCTTTCAAATTCCAGCTTACGATAATTCAAAAACATTGGTAATCGATCCAATTGTATTGAGATGGGCTACTTGGGCTACAAATAGTGCCTCTTCAGTGAGCACTCACAATCATGCAACAGGAGTTGATTCATTAGGCTTTATATATACAACTGGCTTAATAAGTTCTACCGGACTTATTACCGTTGGAGCGTTTCAATCAACTGCTGGTGGAGGTATGGATATGTTTATCGGTAAATATCAAGAACCCAATAGCCCTGGTGGCGTTGGGGTAAGAGTATGGCAAACCTATTTAGGAGGTGCCCGTGTTGACGATAACGCGGCCTTACAAGTTGGTAGCGATGGTTACATATATATAGCAGCAAATACCTATTCAAATATTCCCAAAACCTTTGGTACAGGTTTCACTGCAGGAGCATGGACCCAACGTACTGGCAATAGCGGCACCTTCGGTCAAGCCTTAATTATAAAATTTGATATGGGAGGAAATGGAGCAATGGCTCGTGAAATCGGAAGTTGCACGATGGATTTCTCATTTCGCTCATCAGATATACGTACCATGAAAACTGGTGCTTATACATATGATTTAATTTGGTCAGGTACAATTTTGCAACCTGCGAATAAAGGGACCTCAGATGGCGATTTTCCCGCACCCAAAACTCCAAGTGGCGTATCATATACCCAGCCCGCCACTGCGGCTTTAAATGCCGTTGTAATGCGAATCTCACGCGATTTGTCAACTCTTACTTGGATTAAAAACATTGGTTCAGATGTTACAACAGCAAAGGATGAAGCCATCACAATAAGTATTATCGATTTATCCAATAATATTTTCGTTGCTGGCTATACCCGTGCTTCAGAAAATATATCATATAATAATCCTTCTTCTCAATCAACTTTGGGGGGTATTCAAGACGGATGGATTATGAAGTTAGATGCCAATGGAAACGTACTTTGGTCTAGATTTTTCAATAGTATCGCCTCAGGCATAAGTTCAATTCTAAATATTGAAATGAATACCAATGATACCTCTTTAATAATATCAGGAACTACCAATGGGTTAGCCTCAGCCA
>CANLPK010000040.1 GCA_947492885.1 Bacteroidota bacterium | reverse complement strand
GCTATTGGCCCAAGTAGTACTGATACTTCTATTCGCTATATCAAGCAACTAAAATGTCGGCAGGGAGAAAAGAAATATGAATCAGATAATGTATGTGTCTGCGAACTAGAAAAGTTAGAAAACTTTTCAAACTTCAAACTAATAGGATTTAGCACTGAATATGAGCATTTAAAACAAATAAATGAATCTCACAAAACAGAATTAGAGAATCAAATTCGAAATATTTTGTTGAATGAGCCAAACATTAGCTCATATAAAATTGCAAAGCGCCTATGTGATAATGAAAGCAAATTCGAGAGTTTTAAAGTAAAGGTGAATCGAATAGTCAAGAAAATTGGGAACACAAGTAACAATGGTAACAACTGTTCCTAATGTTACTAGTGTTACTATCAACCTTATGAATAACATTAAATTTATTTTAGAAACTTATCATGGCATAAATTCCCGCTATCAATGCCCTGAATGTAAGCGAAAAGAGAAAACATTCTCGCGATACATTAACACACACACAGGCGAACATATTCACGAAACAGTTGGAAGGTGCAACAGAGAAAGCAATTGCGGTTATCACTATACCCCGAAACAGTATTTTCAAGATAATAAAATATTGAGCGAAGTACACCGACACGATAACAACCCGAAGGCGAACGCGAGCCCGAGCCCGAAGGCGAACCCGAAGGAGAACCCGAACACGAAGCCGAAAAGTGTTTCCTACATAAATATTGATAATTTTAAGGCAACATTAAAATGTTATGAGACAAACCATTTTGTTTCCTTCCTTGTTAGTGTTTTTGGATATAAAACGACAAATGAATTAATCAGTAAATACTTTATAGGCTCGTCCAAACACTGGCAAGGAGCAACAATATTTTGGCAAATTGATTCTCAAGGCAATATCAGAACAGGTAAGATAATGCTATATAGTGCAGAAACTGGTAAAAGAATTAAAGAACCATTTCCTCACATTACATGGGTTCATAAAACCATCCAACAACCTAAATTTGAATTGCGTCAATGTCTTTTTGGTGAACATTTACTCATTGACAAAACAAAGCCTGTTGCAATAGTCGAAAGTGAAAAAACTGCAATCATCGCGAGTGCTTATTTGCCTAGCTTCATTTGGCTAGCCTCGGGCAGCTTGAATAATCTCAATATCAATACATGCAAAGACTTAGCAGGGAGAAGGGTTTCGTTGTTTCCTGACTTAAAATGTTTCGAAAAATGGAGCGCGAAGGCGAAGGAACTCGCAAATTATGCTCATTTCAATGTTTCCGATTTATTAGAGCGAAGAGCAACCGAAGACGAAAGGGCGAAGGGGCTTGATTTAGCGGATTATTTATTGAAATTCGATTACAGGGATTTCGTCTTAAATGTTCCAGAAGAACCTCAAACTCAAACCGAAGAACCTCCAGTTTATCTACCAGTAGTTAAACCAAAACACATCAGTCCGAGTAAATTAATTTACGATTTTGAAATACCAGAGCTAATTCAGCAAGAAAATTGGTTGAGTGAACTTGATGAATTGGAAAGGTTCTTTTCGGGCGTAGCATTTTCTAATGAACCGATAAAATTAAATCAATGCACTACAATAACAGATATCTCATTATTTCTTGAGACTAATTTTGCAACGGCACGAGCGAATAATGGGAAGCCGATATTTTTGGTTTATGTTGAAAGATTACGGTGGATGAATGATATTTTTAACTAATCATTTTAAAAATGTTATTAAGGATAAATCGGCAATTTCCCTTCTTAACCCTGTTATAATGTTGTGCTAAGCTTAAATTGAAATGCCTTAAAACAGTTCTGTTATTAGATTTCGAGCAAACCTTATTTTTTGAGGCTATTTTACTGCTATCCCTTTCTGCAATTGAAGAAACTAAATCAGTAATATAAGATTGCCAACTATTAAAAATCAAATGATTCTTACCAAAACTAATTTAGTCGGCAACAAGTTTATTCACAGATTTTATTAGAATTTCCAAATAATAAAGTTAATTCCAAAAAGCTTTTTTTTCAGAGAAATAATGAGGTGACTCTATAGCTATTGCATCAGTAATATTAGCTTTTGAAATCATAAATTAATTCTAAATTTCCTTCAGCCGTAAGAAATTGATTATCATCATCGGTAAAACAATGGCAAAAAACCCCATGCAAGTCACATAAAACCTTAAAACCTGAATCTGTTGTTAGAACAACATCTGCGTTGTACATTTTTGCAGTCGCTACGATAAGCATATCCTTACGAATTCTATCCTCAATATTGGCATAACTACTGGCAGGATAATTAACTTGATTCTTAATTTTTTCAATTTCGCTTTTCGACAATACATTGTGGAACTCTTTATTGTGATACAAAGCTATGTGTTCATCAAAAGCGAAAACCTCTAACTGTGTTGTATTAGTAAAAGTCGTAATGGCCTCCATAGTTTTTTCTTGGTAATTGTCAACATGAAATATTTCCGAAATATTCAGTGCGGAAATTTGAAGAATCTTGTTGGTGCCAAACAATTCTTTTTCGAGTAGACAATCAAAAAATCTCTTTACCCATTGCCCCCTTTTAACAACTTCCTCACTTGAATTTGCATAATCGGTTTTCAATACCTCAATAATAACACCTGTATCAAGAAAAATGAACTTACAATTAGCTAATGATTTTCTCATATCTCGTTAATATCTGTTTGCCTTAAAAGGTTTGCCGAATCAGCGATATTTGAAAAAATATCAGGAAAGGATTCGCGAATTTGCTTAATTTTTTCCTTCAGATTAACAGGTTCGGGTATGATAAAATCTATAACTCGTCCGTAATCTATAGTCCCAACTACTTCTGTAGATAATCTAAGTCTGAATTTTATTGCTTGTCTTTTGTAATAAGAGGCTAATTTCTCCTCGTGTTCAGGATTTATAAAAGCACGTATTTTCTTAGAACGAAAATCCTCTAAGATCAAGTATGGTTTTTTTTCGTTTTTGCCATCAATTCCAACAATTTTTGCCGTTAAAGTAGTAATTGAGGAGTACTTATTTAGCTTCCTTTTAAGTTTAACATCATTTATTTCTATTGCTTCACCCCCCAAGTCAGTTGATGCTTTAATATAAATACCTGTCTCTTTTAACAATACATTTAAAGCTATGGCGTATTCTCGTTCTGAAGCAGTCCATTGATCTGGCTCTTTTTCAGTAATGTCTCTATGCGTATCATTAAAACGAGTAGCCCCCTCTTCAGTTTCGGTTATTAATATTGGATCATAAGAATTGCCCTCTATTGTATAAAGTGTATATTTTATTGTTTCTGTTTCGATACACTTAGCAAGTTTACTTAGAATTTCGGCTAATGCAGTCAAATAAACCCCCTTCTCCAAAGAAAGTTTGGAGTATCGGTTATCTATTTCTAATTTACATTTAAACATATTAGCTGCAACAAATAAAGTAAATTTTTATTGAAATAAAAGTTGATTAACAACTTTGACGGGGTGTCCGTCAAAGTTAATTCAAAGGAATGACATAAAAAAATTGTTTCCAGTTAGCAACTTCCAACTATTTTATTGTCTCAATATAGCAATCTACTTAAAGAAATAACTCTAACTAAATTCTGCTTTGTATGCAAATTGTATGCAAATCGCTAAAACAAAAAAGGGTTCCAGTTACCTGAAACCCTTACTATTGTTGGTGGGAGTTACTGGGTTCGAACCAGTGACCCTCTGCTTGTAAGGCAGATGCTCTGAACCAGCTGAGCTAAACTCCCTTTTTCCCTTCGAAACTCCTGGTGGTGAAACCTTTATTTCGTTTTTGGGAGTGCAAAAGTAAAATTATTTTTCTTTCTAGCAAAAGTATTTTAATTATTCTTTTTATAAGTGGCAATATGACGCTCCTTTTTATGAGGATAAATATCGTCAATAGTAACCATAATTCCGGTCTCCTCAACATCCCCAAAGTGAGGATTCATCGCGGTTCCAAAGATTTTCATGGTGGCCGATAAGTTCATGTAAATATTCACCAAGGGTGGGATATTTTCTCCCAGATTGCGCACACTCTGATTAAGCACTTTGAACCCATCATTGAAGTCCATATCGTTAAAAATACCCTCAAACTCGCTAATATCGGTCTTGTACTTGATGCCGTGAATGGGTTCGAGCAAATTTTCGGTATCGGGGAAATAATGATTCAAGAAGTAAATAATCATATCTCGCGCCTTGGCATTATAATGCGTGTACATCGTAACCTTACCAAAGAAATAACGGATATGCGGGTTGTTCACCACAATGGCGCCCAGACCGTCCCAGATATTATCTAAAGCAAAAATTCCTTTTCGTGGATTCACCGATGGCTGGAAATTGGGCTGCACCCAACTGCGACCCAACTCAATGGTATATGGCAAATAATTATCGACGAATTTTTGTGAGAAGGTAAAATAGTTGGCGGTCGACAATCGTGCCTGATGATGCTCCAAATCCAACGACTTAGCACATTCTATATATCGGTAGCCTCCAATAATTTCTTTTTCTTCTGGACAATAAACAATCAGTTGCTCATAGCACACAGGGTCGGTATCAAAATGATCAATATCTAACTCTTCGCCAGTTCCACCTCCGGCAGCTCTGAAGGTCACTTCACGCAAGCGCGCAATCTCCCGCATCACGTTGGGTGAGTTATGGTGATTTACAATATAAATCTCATTATTGCCTTTATTCGTTCGGCGCACAAAGCGCTCGGCATTAAGCTCTGCAGTAACTAGCTCTTTGGATACAGGGGGTATAATTTGCTTCAAATCTCTGGATGTATTAAATGTTCTTTTAATCGATATACTTCTTGGCGCACCTCACGTGCCCATGCTTCGTCGGTTTTTAATTTTGTAAATGTAGTAGGTTCAATCAATTTTCCAAAGACAATCGAAATATGTTTTCCTTTTTGTTTGTACATTTCATCAACCAAATAAAACATTTCTATATTGGCCTTGATTCCTATACGTCGGCGGAAATTGCTTAGGCGATAGAAAAAATTGCTGTTCTGAGCATGTATATAAACCGGGATAACGGGCTTATTGTACTTGCGAGCTCGGGTAATAAAAGTTTTGCGCCACTCCAAATCTTCTACCACGCCATGATACTTGCGCGATACCAAACCTGCTGGAAACAATACGATGAGCTGCTCGGAAGAAAATAAATCGTTGATCATCTTCAATGAGTCGGCCGACGATTTTCCCAATTTATTCACCCCCGCAAAAATCTCACGCAGGTTATGCAGGTTGAGCAATAAATCGTTTACAATAAATTTAATATCGGTACGTACCTTCTGCAATTCACTAATCAAACACATGCCCTCCAGGGCGCCCATCGGATGATTGCACGCCAGGATACATCCACCTGTCTTGGGAATGCGATCCATATTTTGCATATCGAACGTAATACCAATATCCTTTACAACCCCCGTGGAGAATTGAAAAGCATCATCATTGGCATGATCCAATAAAAACTGATTGGCATGATCCTGATGTAATACTCGCTTTAAATAGCCCATCACAAAGGATGGAATCCAGCGGTAGAGTCCCGGGTTTTTGGATTTGAACAAGGTGTCCAGGTCGATTAACTTTTTCTCCTGCATAGGGTTTTAACCTTTCTTACGTATCTTTGTGGTTGATTTTAATATGATAGCTCGCGAATATATTGATAAAAATTTGCAACCCCTAAGTACAGATGCTTCTGTTGAAGATGCATTATATTTTTTTTCAGAACAACGTATCAGCGAAACTTTCATCTATAACGCCAAACAAGAATTGATGCTCCTTCGTCAACGCGATATATTTCCTGTTGATGAAATGGAAGCTGCCCTCCCCTACGCTACCACCTTTGATTTGAAGCTTCTCCCAAATATTCACTGGAGTCAATTGCTAACAATTTACAACTCATTCGATATAGGCATCCTGCCCTTGTTTAACGATAACTACGAATATATTGGGCTCATTTCCCGTTCTAATTTAATGGCTACCCTTCCCGATTTAAGAAGTATGGAAGAGCCAGGTGCCATCATAGTTCTCACCTGTGAGCCGAGTTTTTATGCTGCTTCGGAAGTAATTCGTATTGCCGAAATGTACAATGCAAGAATCATTTCCTTGCTTACACATTTGGATGCGGTAACCAAACAATTTGTGATCACCTTGAAAATAAATATTCAAGAAACCCGCGGCATATCGAGCACCTACGAGCGCTTTGGGTATGAGGTGGCACATGTATTCATGAATAAAGATTTTGATAATGATGTTTATATCGACCGCTACGAATCGTTTCTACGCGTGTTCGATTTGAAATAATATACCGATGCGCATAGCCATATACAGCCGAATTTTACGCCCCGAATGCCTCCCTTCGGTGTTGAAACTAATTCAATTGTTTCAGAAGAAGAACGCCATCGTACAAGTGCATGAAACCCTCTATACTCAGCTAGTTCAGTCGCAAAAGAAAAAAATATCTATCCCCTATTTCAGCGGCATACTCACCCACGAAACCACCGATTTAATTATTTCTATTGGTGGAGATGGCACCTTACTCGATACCATTACATTAATAAAAAATCAAGAAATCCCGGTGCTGGGCATCAATACTGGTCGCTTGGGATTCCTGGCCAATGCCGCCTTCGAAAATTTCGATACCATTGCAAGTAATATCATGCAAAGACGCTATGTGCTCGAAAAGCGCACGCTCATTGAGTTTAAAAGCGATAGCGATTTATTTGGAACGGATATTTGGGCACTCAATGATTTTGTGATTCACAAAAAGGAAAGCTCAAGTATGATTACCATTCATACTTTTTTAAACGGAGAATTCCTCAATACCTATTGGGCCGACGGATTGATAGTAAGTACTCCTACAGGCTCTACAGGTTATTCTTTGAGTTGTGGTGGACCCATCATCTTCCCCGACTCATCTAACTTCGTTATTACCCCAATTGCCCCGCACAACTTGAATGTGCGCCCCATCGTGGTATCCGACGATGATGTGATTTCCTTCGAAGTGGAAGGAAGGGTAAATTCGTTTTTAGCAAGTTTGGATTCTCGCTCCGTTCCTTTCGAATCACATACCGAAATGGCTGTAAAAAGAGCCGCACATAGTTTTGTTTTATTGCGTTTTAATGAAGATAATTTTTTAAATACTTTACGTAATAAATTATCATGGGGAAATGATACAAGAAACTAAATTTTCAGCTGATTTTAACGGGTTTGAGAGGTGTCGCCTTTTCTATACAACCATAGGTGTTGTGAATAAATAAAAAACATTATAGCACTTGCAAAACCCTTGAAACCCTTGATAATGCAGTGACACACCCAGCCTATAACCAATATAAACATTTTCTTTGCTTTTATCGATAATTCACTTAATTTTACGCATTGAAATACTTACTTAAGCACTTGCAAACTTCTAATCTCATGAAATCAAAATTATTATTATTCGCACTTTTGGTGAGCAGTTTATTCGTTAAAGCCCAGGAATGGGAACTCGGATTAACGCTCGGTCCAATGAATTATCAGGGAGACTTGGCGCAAGCCACTGTTAATGTGGTGAAGACTAAATTTAACCTCGGTGCCTTAGGACGTTACACAATCAACCCCCTATTCGCAGTTCGTGGTGAAGTGAATTATGGTCAAATTGGTGGTGACGATAAATATGCAAAACTACCTCCAGAAGGATACGGTCATAACAAACGTAACTTGAACTTCAAATCAAATATTTTTGAAGTAAGTGCCAGTTTGGAATATAACTTCTTCAAATACGTCCCTGGAAGTCGTCGTAAACGCTTCACCCCTTTTATCTCTGCTGGTATTGGCATCTTCCATTTCGATCCTACTACCACCTACCAAGGGAATACTATCCACTTACAACCACTTCAAACCGAATTAAACAAACCTTTATACTCTCTTACTCAAGTATGCTTCCCTGTTGGAGGTGGAATTAAATGGAATGTAAAAAAGAACTGGACACTTGGATTTAATTATGCTACCCGATTCACCATGACAGATTATTTGGATGATGTATCGCATAACTGGCAAACAAATCCAACTCCGGGAAATTTAGGCCAAGAGTTGAGCTATCGTGGTGATGAAACAGCGGATCCAAACTGGCAAAAAACAATTGTAAGAAACTATCAAGACCCAAATAATCCGCGTACTGTAAACCGTGGCGATCCGAGAGACCGCGATACGTATATGGTTATTGGATTCTCTATCACCAAAACCTTCCGTAAGTTTGCTTGTAACGCATTCTAAGGTTATAACTAGTAAATTAAAAGCTGCTTCCCTATCGAAGCAGCTTTTTTTATGCCTTAATTTTTTTACGATTTGAAGTTGTGGATAACACAAAATGAATATTGCAAAAATGGCACGGATTCAAAAAAAACACAAACGGATTTCTGATTATTCTTTGCGAATTCAAGTTTGTTGAAAAAGTCGAATCTGTATAGACTTGATTTGTATCCAATAAATACAAGTGCCGATAAATACTAGTTAAGCACTTGTAAATAAAAACTTTTTTCAACCTCTAATTACTTATTTGTTTATGAAAAAAACACCCCTACTCCTACTCTGGGCTTTCCTGCTCCTAAGCGCCACCTTACGCGCGCAAAACAACGACAGCATTGGCCCCCAAGGCCTCATCGACACCCTCTTCTCTGGGCTAAGTCGAGCTCACATCACCACCGGATTGCTATCCGACAAAACCGTTTCTATTTACGTTCCATTAGATCAATACAATGGAAGCAGTGCCAAGTACATTTCCTTCGATCAAATTCTAACCCTGCCTCCTGTGCTTCAAAACATGTGTACCGGAAGCTTGAAAATTCCTGATGAAACACAGATTCGAAAATCGTATGCACAACACAATCGCCAACATCTGGTGGTGCCACTCGTTATCGATTATGAATACAATAGTATTAGCGACAGTGCCTTTGTTGATGGATTAATTGATACCACTGGCGTTTTTTGGACCGATACCGTCATCAATGGTATCAGTGCATTTGAAACGCATCAACTAAAAGCCACTGCACTCAATTATGATTTACTCCCTGGCAACGATTTTAAATTCATGTACGACCCCAATCTTTATCTCACCAATAAACCATTGCCTAATAGCGTATTTATTGACTTTGGAGATGGATTGGGAATTCGCCCGGTGAGTCGATATGATACCCTTTCAATTCATTACTTGAACGATGGAGAACATGATATTACGGTATATGGGCAAGACCCAGGAGCCAATGAATTGAGCACTTTGGGCAAGTACAAAGTGACTACAAAAACCCTTGCCTCCAACGATGATTATACCGATTGCCGATTCATGTTTAACTCCAATCAAATCGTATATAAATATGAAAATCAATTAGGCATTACAGGATACGATAATAATGGGAATCCAATCATGGGAAATTTAAATATACCAATTTATATGCAAGCCATGATATCGATTCAGATGGGACGCGACAAAGCCAATGGTACCAAACATACCTGCTTAAAGAAGCCGCTGATTTTTGTTGATGGAATTAATTTTGGATATACCAATCATACTGATGAGTTTTTTCAATGGGGGAATAAATGCAATGAACTCGGATTTGAAAATATTGCGAAGGCCATCGACCTCAATCCAATAACTGGCACCTCCACTGTGGATGCACGATTCATTAATGGCCCCGATTTTATCAAGAAAGCAACCGATGCTGGTTATGATGTAATATTTTTTGATATGCTATACGGTGCAGCGAATATTAAACTCAATGGATTATTGCTTGAAGAATTCATTGTAAAAATGAATAATGGAAACTTGCAAGGTGGAAGCTGCTATTGCGGAAAAACATATGATGAAATAGTCATCATTGGCCCAAGTATGGGCGGACAAGTATCGCGCTATGCCTTGCTGGACATGGAACAGAATGGGATCAATAACTGTGTTCGCGAATGGGTAAGTTTCGATTCACCCAATCAAGGAGCTAATATTTCCTTGGGCTTACAACAATTTGTGGAATGGTCGGCACTCAATAACAAAAAAGCATTTGGATTATTTAATTCGAGTCAAAATATCTTAGATCAAAAGCTTAATCGCGATGCTGCCAAGCAACTACTCATCTATCATTATAGTGAAAAAAATAACAGCAAAGCCAATCCTGCTTTCGATGATTTTTATAATGATTTGCAACAAAAAGGTGGCCTCCCTAGCAAATGCCGTAAGGTAGCTGTTGCCAATGGTTCGCTCACTGGTGCACAGCAAGATTTAGGTACCAGCCATGGCTCCTATGGTGGTGGCGCACTGCTTGCCGAATTGAATTTACCATTCAACAGATTCTCAAAATTGAGTTATAGCTTTTATGCCAAATTGTACGCAACCGAAGGAGCCACCCTCACCAAAGCTCCATGCTCATTCGATAATAAGAATAAGTATGTATTCTCTGCATCTCGCGAATATCACCTCATCAATAAATATATTCCGATTGGCAATGTGAGCTGCGATTTCGTGAAATTTAATGGATGGGGCTTTGATTACGCTCCCGGAGGAACCAATAAAAGTATCCTTTCATTAGACATCAGTATGCCTTTAACAAATGTATTGAATTTCACTCCTGGTATTACCTATCATGATAATTTTGGATTCATACCTACCGTAAGTTCGCTGGCAATCTACCCGAATGTTTGGGTAAATAATGGTGGCGCAAATTATTCGGTGCTTAATAATTTTGGCGTATCGAATATTGAGAAGCATCAACCCAACTATGCTATCACCCCTTTTGACGCCATTTACGGCCCTTACACGAACCAGCTCAATGAAGAACATGTATTTATATCACAAGGGCTTGTTAAGTGGGCTATCGACGAATTACAGATGGGCGATTATGAGAAGAGTTTGAGCTCAGGAAGCAAAGCAGGCAATTCTTATAATTTTGGAAATCATCATTTCGATCGCTTGAAGAGCATCACCGTGAATGCAACCTGTTCCTTGAAAGTATTTGCCAACGAAACACGCGGTTATAAAAACCGGGCGGCAGGATATGAAGAACAATACTATGCATCATTAACCGCACCCGATGATCAGGCAATATTTGAATTGTATACCGTAGATAATTGTGATCCAACCCGAGTGAAAATTATGACCGATGGGGTATTCGAATTGGGTGATGGACAAACTCGCAAAACCAACACCCATTTCAAAAAAGGAAGCACATTGGAACTCATGGCTGGAGCCACTTTGCACATTCTTGATGGGAGTACTCTTATTATTGAAAAAGGGGCTACCCTCATCTATCATAAAGGTGCTAAAATTGTTTTGGATGGTCCGAATGCAGTATTGCAAATCATCGGTACACTCAGTCTTCCCGATGCAGGCACGCAGTTTACATTCACCCACCATCCTTCGCTTAATAATGGCTTTATAGATTTTGTGAATTCACCTGCAATCACTACCAATGGAAACAGCAATACGATGGTAATTAACGGAACTAGCATGGCTCAAAAAATTGTTCGCATCAGCGGTGGCGACTTAAATATCAATGGCATTTTCAGAAATTCGAAAAGCGCTTTTGCAAGCATTATTTTAAGCAATGGAATTGTAGAACTCGATAAGAATAGTTCATTTAAAACCGATGCTGCCATTAGTTGTAATAAAGTAAGCTTCAAAGGAAAGGGAAGGCAATATCGTGGTAACGGATTGGAAACATTTGGTCAAGAAAACATCCTTGTAAGCTATTGCCGATTTGAGAATTTGAGCACAGGATTCTTAGTGCAAAATGCGATGATCTCGAGCAATGTTATTGTGGTGGAGCATAATTTATTTTCTAATTGTATGATTGGTGCTTCTTTCCTAATGATGCCTACGAATTTGAATCAAAATAACTTCACGCATTGCACTACAGGGCTCAATATTGATTATTGTCCGAAATTTAAAATGGTGAACAGCACCTTCTCTAATAATAACACTGGCCTTTCTTATCAAGGGAATAATGGATTGAGTGGAATAGTAAAAACCTGTTCGTTCAAATTAAATTATTATGCCATCCGCCAAAATGGAAATAACAATTCACTCACGCTGGCTTGTTGCGATATTAGAAACTGCACCACAGCGGTGTATGCAGAAGGTCGTATCAATATGAGTAAAAACTTTACTGATAAAGATTATGGCATTGCTGGTGGCGATTGCAACTTCAGCGATCATCAAACTTTTATTGAGATATACTATGGAGATCTTGAATTGGCCAACGGCAATAATAATTTTATTCAAGGCAATCCTATGATTCCTGTTTGTTATTTGCAAGGCATCATCGATCGACGAAGTGCCACTGGAATATTTGTACCGAATATGGTGAATGCTCCAAATAATTATTGGTCGCCAAGCCCCGCAAATAATGCTTCTTACTATAACTTCGTCATCTTAACTCCAACATTAATGTATCCTGGAATACTATTTACTGGCACTCCAATTAATAATGCTTATGGCAATTGCTATTTGCAAACAACGGGTGCTGGCGGACCTGGCGATGTGATTGTAGGTGATGGTGTAGCTGGTGATGGAATGGCCAATGCTATGGTGTTTAATGGAGGAGGCAATACCACCAATGAATCCAATGCTATTTCATTGTACCCGGTTCCTACAGGCGCAATACTTAACGTATTTATTCCTGGAATTCAAAATGAAGAGATTTCGAATATTCAAATTGCTTCCATTCAAGGAACTAAATATGATATTGCACCAAACTACATAGCCCCAGGAGTACTTCGTTTCAATACAGAATTACTTGCCAATGGTACTTATTTCTTAACGATTAAAACAAACTCAAATACTTACCGCAAAGAATTTGTGGTGATTCATCCTTAGCCAAATTAATTTTAAATCCCTCCATGAAAACATGGGGGGATTTTTGTTTTTCTGAAATTATTTTTATCTTTACATCGGTAATTCTAATAAACATTACCACTATTAATTACTTATCATTATGAAATCAATTGTAAACCCTGCTGCCCGAATTTTTCTTGCACTCTTTTTTTTAATTTCCATGTTCTTGGTGAAGCCTTTGGAGGCGCATCATCCAGCTCATTTTCGATTCTCCGTGATTACTACCGATTCGGTGTACACACGATATCAATTGGTATCCACAACCGATAGCAGCATCACCATTCAAAACCCTGCAAACCAAGGAGCTCGAACAATTACATTGCCCGTTTCAAAAATTATTGAGATTAAAGTGGAACGTAAAGGCAGCCGAATTGTCAACTATATCGCCCCTATATTGGTGGGTATTGCAGCAGGTTATTTAGCAGGTCGCGATCGCGCTGCCGAAGCACCTGAAGGTGGATTGATTAATTCCAAACGTTTAATCAAATCAGTGGGAACCTATACTGGCATGGCTTGCGGACTTGTTGCCGGAGTTGTTATTGATGCCAGCAGGTTTCACACCTATGCCGTTAACACTCGAGCATCAGGCTTTATTCCATTTAGAAATCACTGGCAATAAACAGCCATGGAGACACAAAAAAACCCGCCAGGCTAACTATTAAATCCTGACGGGCTTTCTTGCATCAAAAAATTAATTCAAAATCACAATTTTTGTTCTATCGTTTTCTCCGTCAGAACTATTTGATAAAAAGTAAACTCCATTATTTAATCCAGTAATTTCAATAGTAAATTTATTCTTCTCATTAAGCTGGAAGCTTTTTACTACCTGCCCCAGTTCATTCGATAATTCGAACACCCCTTCGCTATTGGCTGAAATGGTGATTCGATCGCGACCAGGATTTGGAAATATTTTCACCAATGCATTCGATGAAGAATGATTGATTCCTACTCCACTTACAGTTACACAATCGCTTGTATCTAAACAGGTTCCCAATCCAACCACCACAGCATAGGAGCCATTGGCAGTGGGTGTAAATGATTGATTGGTAGCGTTGGGAACTGGAATATTTCCATTGCAATTAATCCATTTATAAGTAGCACCCGTTTGAGTTGCAGTAATGGTGAAACCCGATTTGGTAGTGGTTCTGTCGGGAACAGGATTGATGGTGGCAGTTACCATCGTGCGACTTGAGGTGCAATTATTATTCGTTGCATCTACATAGTAACTCGTGGTGGCATTTAAAGATGGTGTAGTAAGTGATGCCCCTGTTGCAAAACTTGAACCTCCACTGGCCGCTGTATACCAGTTGATGGTGCCAGCACTTGCGGTGACCGAGAGCACCACCGAACCGGATCCACAGCGGCTGGCAGATTGAACAGCACTAATAGTAGGTATTGGATTCACAGTAGCAGTAACAAGAGTACGAGCCGAACTGCAACCTCCATTGAAGGCTTCAACATAATAGTTGGTTGTGGTACTGATGCTTGGTGTGGTAGCTGTTAATCCAGTAAACAGAATTGACCCACCTGTACTTGTTGCGTACCAATTGGCAGTGCCAGCCGATACTACTGCACTGAGATCAACCGTTCCTGTGCCGCAACGAACACCGTGTTGAACCGAACTAACACTTGGTATTGCCTGAATCGTAGCGATGACAGGAACACGCGTGCTACTGCATAAACCAGCCAATGCTTCTGCATAATACGTGGTGGTAGTGCTCAGTGAAGGTGTAGTGAACGTTGTGCCTGTGGCTATTGGTGAACCTCCACTTGCAGCAACATACCAGCCAATGACGCCAGCGGAAGTAGTGGCCGCTAACGTTACCGAACCAGGGCCACAACTGTTTGCAGGCGTGGTTGTTAGAATTGTTGGGGTGCCAATAGTTATTGGAATTCCAATACGTGTGCTTGCCGAGCAAGTGCTATCCTGAACATAATAGGTGATATTGGCAGTGAGGTTAGGTGTTTGATAGGTATCGCCACTTCCTAAATAAGTGCCACCAGTGTTCGCAGTATACCAGCTAATTTTTCCTTCACCTTTGGCAGTTAGATTGGTATATTCTCCGGTACAAACAATCGCACTGGCAGCGGAGGTATAATTCGTTGGTGGTGGTGGCGGACACGATTCACTGAACTTGCCTATGATACCCACTTGCGAACCTGCAATGAAATCGCCATTATTAACCAGAGCGATGCAATTAACAATTTGAGTTGCATAAAGTCGAGTAAGTACATTCCATGTTGCTCCGGCATTGTTAGTGTATGCCAACATTCCTTCTTGACCTACAGCCCAACCATAGGTGCTACTCTTAAAAACTATTTTAGTAAAATATTTTGTTGTACCCGTGGTTTGTGCGCTCCAATTGGTTCCACCATTGGTAGTTTTTAATATGGTTCCATTTGCACCACAAGCATACCCTTCGGTGGTTGAAAGGAAATGACAACCTATTAAATTCGAAGTAGTGCCACTACTTAATACTGACCAGGTGGCACCTCCATCGGTCGACTTAAGCAAGGTACCACCATGGCCAGCAACAAAAACAACGGTTGCCGATGCATAGAATACACTTCTCAAAGCATTGGTTGTTCCACTGGATACGGAAGTCCAATTGGTACCACCATTCACAGTACGTAAAATTTTTCCCTGATCGCCAACACATAATCCGTTTGATACAGTATTGAACCGAATATCATATAATATTGTACTTACCCCACTTGTTTGTGCCCCCCAGCTTACGCCACCATCTGTTGTTTTAAAGATCACTCCACCTATACCGCAAAACCAAGCTGTAGTGGAAGAGAAAGCTGAAACTCCCGTTAATAAATTAGGAGTACCAGAAGTTTGTTCAGTAAAAGTAGTTCCTCCATTAGTTGACTTTGTAACAGTTCCATAATCGCCTACCATCCAGCCATCGGCCGATGAAGTACAAAAACTTGCTGCATATAAATTCGCTGATCTTGTAGAACAATAGTTCATTGTTGTCCAAGTGGTGCCGCCATTAGTGGTTTTTATTATATTGGCATATAATCCGCAAGCATATCCGGTGGTGGCTGAAACAAAATAAACTGACGTCATGTACGATACGTTATTTGAATATTGGGTAGTCCAAGAGACACCACCATTGGTAGTTTTTCTAATCTGATTACTAAAATCCTGAGTAACCACCCAACCTGTATTTGCATCGATAAAGTACAATTGAACAATCCCTGTGCTTATAGTAGAAACATTCGACCAGGTAACTCCACCATCCGTGGTTTTAAAAACTAAAGTAGGAGTGTTAAACCACCCTGTTGTTCCTGAGATAAAGGAGAACGATCCAATAACAGCATTGGTATTCGAAGTTTGAGTGGTCCAGGTATTCCCTGCATTGGTGGTCTTTTTTAGGATGCCACCTACACCTGCAAACCAGCCAGTTTGCGCATCAGTGAAATAGATGCATCTAATTCCAGTGGTGATTCCAGTGGTTAAATTAAACCAGGTTAATCCGCCATTAAGCGTTTTATATAATTGGCCTGATTCATCTCCAACATAACCAATATCAGCACTGGTAAAAAACACACAATTATATGATGGGTTTGAGGAATTGATGGTGGTAATTTGAAGCCATGTTCTTCCGCCATCGATGGTTTTAAATGCTGCGCCCTCATTTCCTACCACATAGCCAACCGTGGTGGAAACAAATGACATATCGGTTAAATACACCTGATTACCAGTTACCGATTTGGCATATTGCAATGCGAGTGGTTTCCAGGTTGCGCCCCCATCGATCGTGGTCATTACAACGGCATTCTCACCTATGGCATATCCAATACTTGCATTGACCATTTTAATTTTTAGGAAGTTTTGATACGAGTTAACTGGCTGATACCAGCCTGCATTTGCAACTTGAAAAATAATCGAAAAGAGCAGTGCGAAAAGGAGTCGTGATGTTCGAAAAGCTTTGACTGGCATGGAAGCCTGAGCGTAAATGTTTTTCATGATGTGATAGAAATAATGGTTTGTTTTGAATTAATTTTTTGAAAGGTATATGCTGAGCTAAGTCCATTTTTTCTCACTTATTATATGGTCGTGTTTAGATGGGAATTGGTAAGAATGCACTATTAACCATTCCCCAGCATTGAATCAAAAACCAGCTTGCATCATTTCAATTATTAAAATGAAATAGGTTAATTGCATTCGAAATATTATGAGTACACCAACCAACCTTCGCCCCACCTGGGATGAATATTTTATTGAAGTGATGGATGCCATCAGTAAAAGAGCTACCTGCAACCGTGGTAAAAGCGGTTGTGTGATTGCCCACGACAATCGTATTTTAGTGAGCGGCTATGTGGGATCGCCAGTGGGGCTGCCCCATTGCGATGATGTTGGGCATTTGATGAAGAAAGTTATTCATGACGATGATAGCATCACCGAGCATTGTATGCGCACCGTACATGCCGAGCAAAACGCCATTTGCCAAGCTGCCAAACTGGGTGTTTCGCTGGATGGTGCAACACTTTATTGTAGAATGACTCCTTGCCGTACCTGTTGTATGATGATTATAAATTGTGGTATCAAAAGAGTGGTATGCCAGCGCAAATACCATGCAGGAACAGAGAGCGAACAAATGTTTGCCGATGCGGGAGTGACGATTGAGTTCATAGAAAATGATATTCAGAAGTATTGATAAATTAGCGCATACAGCACCTATTGATTTGAATAAAAACGTTTAGGCAATCCCTCTAGCATTTAGTAATATTGTAACATGGATTTCGGGCCCATCTTAAAAAATATTTCCAAGCATATTACCTTAACACCTGAGGAAGCCAATCTTTTTGTGTCGATGCTGGAGTATAAACAGGTGAAGGCGCGCAAATTACTTTTGCAAGAGGGGGAAGTGTGCAAGGCTTCCTATTTTGTTATCAGTGGTTGCCTGCGAGGTTATACCGTTGACAAAAATGGCATTGAGCATGTATTGAATTTTGCTCCCGCCGACTGGTGGATTGGTGATATCTATAGCATCATCACGCAGAAGCCGGGGATGCTCAATATTGAAGCGATTGAAGACACCGAATATTTGATTTTATCAAAGGCTAATCAAGAAAAGCTCTATCTAGAAATTCCAAAATTTGAGCGTTTCTTTCGAATCATCATCCAAAATTATTTAGTTGCCAATCAGCAACGGCTTATCGATAGCATGAGTTTGACCGCTACGGAGCGTTACCTCAATTTTTGTAAGGTGTACCCTTCCTTGATTAATCGATTGCCCCAAAAGCAAATTGCAGCCTATTTGGGAGTGACTCCCGAGTTTCTGAGCAAGCTAAAAAGCAAATTGAATAAGGCGCCCTAAAATAAAGGGCTTCATGCGCTATCATTTGGTATAGTATCTATCTTAAATATCACCCCCTCCACCCCATTTCTTAATCTAGATTATTGGAACAGCCTCGCCAATAGAACTACCTTTGTGCTCACAATTTAAAACAATTCATTATGTCACAATCTGTAATCCATTTGGCTGCTAGCCGCGGAGAAGCCAATCACGGTTGGCTGCACAGCTGGCATTCGTTCAGTTTTGCCAATTACTTCAATCCCGACCGCATGCATTTTGGAGCATTGCGTGTATTGAATGATGATACGGTAGATGCTGGACAAGGTTTTGGAACGCATCCTCACGACAATATGGAAATTATTTCCATTCCGCTGGAAGGCGATTTGGAACATAAGGACAGCATGAATAATGTGGCTGTGATAAAGAATGGAGATATCCAGGTGATGAGTGCTGGCACTGGAATTTACCATAGTGAATACAATAAGAGCCGCGAAAACCGGGTGAAGTTTTTGCAAATCTGGGTTTTCCCAAACAAGAAAAATGTAACGCCTCGATACGATCAAATTACTTTGAATGCGGCCGACCGCCACAATAAGTTACAGCAAATTGTATCGCCCAACCCCGAGGATGCAGGCGTTTGGATACATCAGGATGCCTGGTTTCATTTGGGCCAGTTTGATGCGGGCGTTGAAACAGAATACAAATTCAAAGGTGAGAATCATGGCCTCTACGTTTTTAATTTAAGTGGCAATATTGAAGTATCGGGGCAGCAGCTTTTCACCCGCGATGGCTATGGCATATGGGATACCCCATCGGTAACTATTAAGGCCATTGTTCCCAGCGAGTTTTTACTTATGGAAGTACCCATGAATATTTAATCAAAATTTAATTTTATCTATAATCAATTTTCAAATATGACAACAACCAAATGGGCACTCGACCCAACACACAGCGAAATCCAATTCAAAGTAAAACACTTGATGATTACCAATGTAACCGGTAGCTTCAAGCAATTCAATGCAGCAGTTGAAACAGAAGGTGATGATTTCACCACTGCTAAAATTTCCTTTGATGCAGCAACTGCTTCAGTGGATACCAATAACGAACAACGCGACGGACATTTGAAGAGCGCTGATTTTTTCGATAGCGAAAATCATGCAAACATCTCTTTTGTATCGACCAGCTTCGTGAAGAAAGACAATGATGGAAACTTTACCTTGAATGGAAATTTAACCATTAAAAATGTTACCAAACCAGTAGCATTAAATGTAGAATTTGCAGGAATGGAAAAAGATCCTTGGGGAAATGCAAAAGCAGGATTCTCAGTAAACGGAAAAATCAATCGTAAAGACTGGGAATTAAACTGGAATGCTGCTTTAGAAAGTGGTGGCTTACTGGTAAGCGATGAAGTACGTTTAAGTGCTGAAATCCAAGTGGTGAAGCAAGTGGAGGCAACAGCGTAAGGCTTGCCAATGCTTAGCACCTCGATGCACATAATATAAAATAAGAGGTAAAAAGTGTTTAGAGGAGAATGGGTGTCGGAACAAATTTCTATTTGTTCAGGCACCCTTCTTTATTTTAAGGGATGGCATTTTTTATAATCTATTTCTTGTTTATATTTGAGTATAATTTACCCATGCAAAGCAAAGCCACCGATATTGAAACTTATTTAAAAGAACTACCTCCCGAGCGTGCTGTATCGTTTAACCAATTGCGTGATACCATTTGCAAAAATTTACCAAAAGGATTTAAGGAGGAGATGAGCTACGGCATGATTGGGTATGTGGTGCCACACGAAATTTTTCCTGCGGGCTATCATGTCAATCCCAAAACACCATTGCCTTTTGTAAATATTGCTTCACAAAAAAATTTCATCGCCTTTCATCATATGGGATTGTATGGCAGTAAGAAGCTACTCGACTGGTTCGTTGGCGAATACCCAAAACACTCGAAAACCAAACTGGATATGGGAAAAGCCTGTGTTCGATTTAAGAAACAAGAGCATATCCCATTTGAACTCATTGGCGAACTCATGAGAAAAGTTTCTGTAGAAGAATATGTTTCCAATTATTTGCAGTTGCTGAAGGGAAGCAAGAAATAGTTGAGCCCAAGAAATTCCACCTTTTTAGTTTGAGCAATTCATAACCAATCGTTTGTTGTAGCTTTTAAATATCTCATAATTATTTGTTTTGATGAATTGGGTGAGCACCGTATATTATCTATGAAGTATTACGGGACATCGAAAGATTAAAATAAATTCCTTAATCCAATAAATCATTTCTATTTTTTTAAAAATCGACAATAATCAAGGATTTAAAATCCTATCTCTTTTGGAGTTTAAATTCAGATAAATGAATTTAATACCTGAATATTAATTTACTCGTAAAACATAACTAATTGAGTTAATGAACCATAGGCAATTAAAATATTTTTCGTTTGCTATTTATTTCTGTTTACATTTGATATTAATGAATTGAATATTAAATACAGGAAAAAACTAATTTAAAACTATATGATTAAAAATTAACAGAAAGCCAAGTTCTTAAACTTTACAATTGATAAAGACGCTTCAAATGAGCAGTGCAATTGATTGCAAAGGTATCTCTCTTTATAATTGGGCTTCAGCAAACAGAAAGCCTTTGATTAATTTAATTCAAAATTTTACTAACGTAAACAAATAAAAAATTAAGTCAATCATGAATCATTCATTTAAAATCGTAAATTTATCTATCGGTGGTAAATATTTATCGTTAAACAAAAGCAAATTTAATTTCAAATTGTTTTTGCTTATTTTCCTTTTTAGCTTTATAAGTAAGTTGCAAATGGGGCAATGTACTTTTAGTTTGCCACCAGTCGTGTGTAAAACAGCGTTGCTAAACCTTATGGCCTTCGCTGGACCACAACCAGGAACTTTTACTGGAACAGGAGTCGTAAATATACTTGGAACTTATTACTTTGATGCCGCTACGGCAACTCCTGGTGGGCCTTACACAATCACTTATTCTTTTACTTTTCCATACTCATGTTCTACGTCATCAAATATTAGAGTTGTAAATAATTTGACCATAACACCTCTTGGAAGTGGAAGCCCACTAAAATACACAATGACAAGTGGCACTTCTATTAATCTATCAGTCTTAGACGCCTCTGATCACTCCAATTTTCATTGGTATGAAAACGGCTTCGAAGTCGGTACTGGTAGTACTTTGTTTAGTGTGCAAAGGATGGGTACTTATACTTGTATTGCTGACGGCCCTTGCGGCACACCGGAAAAGGCTGAACTAGAAGTTGTCTGTGATTGTTCATATGCAATTTATCCTCAAAATGCTACAATGTATGCAAATTCGTATACGTTTACCCCAGCCATGGGTCTTTTGGGTGTTTCAACCTTAAGCGGGATTGGCACACACACGTCAACAGATTTTGTCTTTGGGGGCACAATTATAATTCAAAAAGGAGCGGAGCTTGATATTTTTAATGCGAATATTGATATGAAAGCTTGTACGGAAATTATTTTAGAAGCTGGAGACGGGAGCACAACCGGAGGCAAGTTAAAAGTCTCACTTAACAGTAGATTAAGAGGTTGCGATAAATGGCAAGGAATTATTGTTATGGGGAATGCTTCGCATGACAGAGGGGGTAAATGGCATGGCCATTTAACCTTAGGAGATGATAATGCTTTTGTGAGTGATGCTTATATTGGGGTATATTCACATAACGGTGGAGAAATTGATATCCATTACACAGAGTTTTCAAATAACAATACAGATATCGCATTAATGGGTTACTCATCTTTTGATTATAATTCATCACTATTTAATGATAATGTATTCAAAGGAAAATGGATGCATGATGACATTGGTCAATATTGTACTCTCGATGCGGAGTATGACGCATTTATTAATAGTACCTATAGAAGCACTTATGGCAATAGCGATCTCAAACAAATGATATACCTCGAAAATGTTAATGATTTTAATATTTATAATTGTTCCTTTATTGGTAATGACTTCCTGAGTGGAAATAATTATATAACAAATGCCATTGAATTAAATCA
>CANLPK010000039.1 GCA_947492885.1 Bacteroidota bacterium | reverse complement strand
ACATGTGGTGTTGCCGGACCGGTTACAATTACAGTTGCTGCTGGTACTTATAATGAGCAAATGATTTTGCCAAGTATCGCAGGCGCTTCTGCTACCAATACTATCGTATTTGATGGTGTAGATACTGCTACTCGTACTATTTCATATTCAACAGGTAGCAACACGGCTGTTATTGAATTGAATGGTGCAAAATATATAACGATTAAAAATTTGAATATTGTTAATACTTTGGCTAGTTCACCTTTCAGTACATTCTACGGAGTGCATTTGAGAAACGCTGCGGATTATAACAAGGTATTGGGATGTAAAATTAGTGTTGCAAATACTTCTCCTCCTTACTATTATGCAGTACCTCTGGGTATTTGTGGTAATAATTATTATGATGCTGGTAATCATGGAAACAATAACTTAGTAGATGGTAACCGTTTAATTGGGGGTTATATCTCTATGTCATTATTAGGAAATAGTAGCTTGCCAATGTGTGTAGGTAATACCATCTCTAATAACAATATGGAAGGTGCTTATCAATATGGAATCTATATCAACTATCAAGGTAACTTTACCATTGATCACAACGTATTGAACATGAATCCAAATATGACAAGCTCATATGGTATTTATGCTTATTATTTAGCTACTACTAATATCACACGTAATATTGTAAACGCAAGTTACTATGGTATCTTGTTTTATACTTATAGCTATTATGCTCCTTCTGGTAATTGCAGTGTATCGAATAATATTCTTACTTCAATTGGCTCAAGTTCATTTTATGCTGGATTGTATATGAATAACGGTATTAATACTACCGTTGCCCATAACACCGTTGTTTCAAATAGGGCTTCAGGTTATTCTTTAGTTAGTTATATGTCTTCTTCTGGCAACAGAATTAACAATAACATTTTGGTAGCTACTACTGGAACTACTTATGCAATGTATATTGCCAATGCTAGCACTAGCTATTATACATCATTTGATTATAATACTTTAATTGTTCCAACGGGTTCTCCAAATCGCGCATATTGGGGTGGCTCCACTGTTGCTACTATTGCCGCATTGAAAGCGCTTAATAGCTCATTCAATCAAAACAATAATGATGTTCAACCAGTATTCGCTAGTGCTTCTAACTTACACTTATCAACTAATGTTGATCAGGCAAGAGGTATTGCAGGATTAGGTATCAATATTGATATTGACGGTGATGCTCGTTGCGTGTTTGCTCCAAGTATTGGTGCCGACGAAAGTGGATATATTACGGGTCCTCCAACTGCAGGATATACTGTAGGAACTGTATTTGTAAACAGCCCAACTACTTTCTTGAATAACTATTCTGCATTATTGCCAATGTCGCATAAATGGTATGTTGATGGTGTATTGCAATCTACTTCAGTGAATTATACTTTTATGTTTACTGCTACAGGTACTTATAATGTATGTTTAAAAAGCACCAATTGCTCAGGTAGCGATAGTACTTGTACTAGCATTACGGTAACTACGCCAACAACGCCTCCATTCTCTGATTTTATCGCAGATAAGAGTGTTGTAAATACTTTCCAAAATGTAAACTTTACCGACCTTTCTTCTAATGGTCCATCAACTTGGTTGTGGAGTGTTAACCCAGGAACAGCAGGTGTTGATTATGTATTTACTAGTGGAACTACTGCTGCTTCACAAAACCCAGTTATTTATTTCACCAATTCAGGAAACTATAATGTTTGTATGAAGGCATCTAATGTTGCTGGTGGTGGTAATAACCGTTGCAAAACAAACTATATCGTTGTTCAAGCTGCTTCATCAATGTGTATTTTCCCTTTCAACACCAATGTTGCTGTAGGTAATTTATACAGTTCGGGTGGTCCTAACGGTGGTTACGGTAACAATGAAAATTGCACCTATGTAATTGATGCTTGTGCCGATTCAACTTTCTTAAAAGTAACTTCAGCTTCTTTTGGAACTGGAGCTGTAGATCGTTTTGAAATCTATGAAGGAGATTATTTCCCTGGAAAAACAAGGATAGCTGCTTTCGTTGGAAATGCAACCTATACTTTACCCGTAACCATTGGTGTTAAAGGTAAAATGACTGTACGTGAAGTAACAGATGCTACATCTAATAATGGAACAGGTATTAAAGCCAATTGGTTCATTACCAATGGTACATTTGCACCACCAACAGGAACAATCGTTGGATCAAATGATGCATACTTCTGTGCTTCTGGTATTTACAACTACTATTCATCATCATTCAGAGACCCTAGTTATACTTACGATTGGGATTTCGATAATGATGGTATCATTGACTTTACTGGAATGGACGGATATTTTGCTTTCAGTGCAACAGGTCCAGATACTATTAAATTGAAAATCTCAGGTTGCGGAGGTACAATAAACATTTCGAAATTTGTAAATATCATTGCTCCTCCAGTTCCTACCCCAAGCTTTACTTCTAATTTATTTACTGCTACTAGTGTTGATACAGTTCAATTAATTGACAACTCAACTGGTGGTGTTATTTCATGGAAATGGACTATTACTGGTCCAGGCGCTGTAAACTATGTTGGTGGAACAGGAAATACATCTCGTAGCCCTAAAGTAATGGCGGTCATCGCAGGTAACTATAATGTAAAATTAATTGTTACTAACTGTACAGGAAGTGATAGTGCTGAAGTAACAAGCCAATTCAAAATTTTAGGATATTGCGTACCAACTGCTGGTAACCTATTACCTGATTTGACAATCACGAAATTCCAAATGGGAAGTATCAATAATACAGTAACTACTCCATTACCTGGAACTGTTGCTTATCGTGACTTCTCACAAGTAGCTTCTACAAATACTGACCGTGGTGCTACTTATACATTCACTATTACTCGTACTTCTAACTATAACGCTGCAGGTATTAAGATCTGGGTTGATTGGAATCAGGATGGAATTTTCTCAGCATCTGAGTTGGCTGCATCAAATGTTACAAGTAATATGACTTGGACTTCTACCTTGTTTACTCCTAAAACGGCTACTCTTGGAGCTACTCGTTTACGTATAGGTATTGCCTATAATAACTTAACCAATACCCCATGCGGTGCGAATATCTATGGTGAATTCCAAGATTTTCGTGTTATTGTTCGTCCTGACGTAACTGCTCCAGTATTAACTTTAGGTGGATCAAATCCAACGTATGTTGAGATTGGAAGAAACTTTGTTGAGAATGGTGATGTTGCTTTGGATGCAGTTGATGGAAACGTAACTGATAGTGTTACTTATACAGGTTATATCACAGGATTCGGATATCAATTGCCAATAACTAAGCAAACAACTGCTGTTGGTACTTATACTGTAACTGTTGATGCTGAAGATTTATCAGACAATCATTCAACTTTAACTCGTACTGTAATTGTAACTCCTGATACTACCAAACCAGTTATTACCTTAAACGGTACTAATCCAATGTTTGTTGAAGTATATAATACTTTTGTTGATCCAGGAGCAGTAGCTACTGATTTCTATTTTACAACTGCTATTACTGTAAATTCAACTAACAACGTTGACGTAGCACACTTAGGTTCTTACACTGTTACTTACACTGCAACTGATATCAATGGTAATGTTGCCACTCCAGTTGTTCGCACCGTAATTGTTAGAGATACTCAAAAACCAGTTATCAATTTCCCTGCTAATACAGATACTGTATATGTTGAGGTAAGAAGTAACTATTCAGATGCTGGTGCAACTGTTACTGATAATTATGACTTAAATTTAGTAGCTGCTTGGACTGGAAGTGTTAACACTTATGTACCGGGAACTTACTACTATACATTTACTGCAACTGATGCTTCTGGTAATTCAGCGATTCCACGTGTTCGTGTAATTATCGTTCGTGACCATACTGCTCCTGAATTAGTTTTGGCTGCTCCAGCTGCTCCTGATACTTTAGTATTGGATGCAAAAGCATACTCAGTAGTTCCTGAACCAGGATATGTAGCAACCGATAATTATTATCCAGTTTCACAAATCACAATTTCTAAATCAGGAAGTGTTGATTTGAACAAGATTGGAATCTATACTGTAACTTATACTGCAACTGATCCAGCTGGAAATAGCTCAGCTCCACAACGTCGTATCTACAAATTGGTAGATCGTACTAAACCAGTGATTACTATCAATGGAAGTAACTCTATCAATGTTTGTCGTTGGAGAGCCTATAATGATGCAGGTGCAATTGTAACTGATAACTACTATAGTGGATTACAAATTGTAACTAGCTCTAACTTAGACATCAACTTGCCAGGTATTTATACCATTACTTACACAGCAGTTGACAGTTCAGGTAATGCAGCAATTCCAGTAACTCGTTATATCAATGTAATGGCTGAAACATCTGGTAATTGCCAGGCGTTCACAGGTATTAATAACAATAACTTGAACAGTGCTATTAGTGTTTCTCCAAATCCTACCAACGGTAAGATTACTATCGAGATTGCTTTTGCTACTGAAAAACAAAGCGAAGTTATTATCTACAATAGCCTAGGCCAAGTTGTACGTGTAGTTGACAATGCAATGATTTCAAATGCTAAATACAATGTTGATTTGCAAGGCGAAGCAGCAGGTATTTACTTTGTAACTGTTAAATCTGAGAATAATACTATCACTAAAAAGTTTGTATTAAATAAATAATCATCTTAAATTGAATACCTGCATTCATTTGCAGGTATTCAATTTTAACTAATAAAGCTAAAAATATTCCAATATGACTATAAATTTCACACACAATCGCAGTCGAACCTTTCTTACGGGAAGTTTACTGCTTCTAATGATGATGTTGAGTTTGGTATCCAATGCTCAGATTTCTCAAAACTTTGGTAGTTCTACTTTTCCACCTTCTGGTTGGGATGTGTATTCACCGGGTGGTATGACTATTCGTTCTTCAACTGTGAATGGCTATGCAGCCTCAGCAGGTATGGGATCGGTGAATGTAGGATTCTATAACTATTTTAGTGATATCGATTCATTGCGTTCCCCGGTATTAACTCCTACAATCGCAGGTGATACCATCATTTTCGATCATGCACATATTGAATATCCTGGATATGCCGATTCAATGGCTATCTATGTATCTTCAAATTCAGGAAATACTTGGACTAGATTATCTGGTTTGGTAGGCTCATCAGCGAATCCATTACCAGCTGTTACCCTTTCAACTGTGCCAGGAGGAGGTACTGGTTGGCCATTTAACCCTAACTCATCTCAATGGGCAACTAAGAGATTTGGTTTACCCGTTGGAACAGATCGTGTTACTTTCATTTTCTATTCAACCTTTGGAAATGATATGTACCTAGATAATATCGTTGTGACTCGTAACTTACCGATGGTATATGATTCAACAGCTGCAGTACAAATCACGGATACCGTATTTCAAGGTATGCAAGGTGCTGCGGTAATTGATGCTCAGGTATATACTACTTATACTGCGAATGCGCTTCCAGTGACTGCATTTTACGGTAGTACTTCTGGATGTACTTCTACATCTGACATTACAAGGGCTAAATTATATTATACAGGAAGTGCAGGTGGATTTAATCCAGCTACAGCTACCTTATTAGGAACAGTTAATAACCCTTCTGGTAATTTTGCTTTCACTGGTTTCAATCAAACGTTGGCTGGTGGAACGTCACATTTCTGGATTGTTTATGATGTTTCTCCAAATGCAAGTGCTGGTGATGTATTAGATGCCACCTTCGACTCAATCGTGGTTAGTGGCATTGGTCGTATCCCAACAATTAAAAACCCTTCAGGAAGCCGTTATATCAAAAGTTATTTCACCTATAGCTATTGTAATTTCGGTGTGCTTTATTCTGGTTCATATTTAATTGGCCCAACCAATGTAACTTTTGGCACAATCAATAATACCACTGCCGACTATGATAAAGTAACCAATTATTCGAATCAAATTAATTCAATGTACAAAGGCGATTCAGCCCGTGTATTTGTAACAATTGGTCCAGGTAATAACGAACAAGTAGGTATTTTTGTTGACTGGAATAATAACGGTCAGTTTGATTTACCTTCTGAAGAAGTATACTATGCATCGAATGTTGCTGCTGCAGGAACAACCAGCTTACCAACGCCATCAACTACAAGTCCAGTTGGATACATTAAAGTTCCTTGCTCGGCATCTAACGGTTACCACCGTATGCGTGTAGTAAGCGACTGGTATGGTGCACCACGTGTTGACCCATGCAGTACTAAATACTATGGAGATGGTGAAGATTACACAATTGAAGTAAAAGATCAACCCAATCCAATTGCAAATTTCTCTGCTGTAGATACCTTCTACACTAGCGGGTTTGTTGTGTCATTAAATACCTCAGTAGGTTCAAATATGACTTACGAATGGGATTATAATAATGATGGATCCTATGATGGAACTACCAAAGATGGTTACTGGCAATACAATACCAACGGTACTTATTTCGCTAAAATGCGTGTAACAAGTACAGGTTGTAACGGTATTTTAAGAGATTCAATCACAAAGAAAATTGTAATTGTAACTCCTCCAGCGGCTACTACTGCTAATTTCATCTCTGATAAAAATGTGGTATCTACAACAGATATTGTTACTTTCTATGACTTATCAACTTATGGTCCTGGAACATGGTCATGGTCGATTTCTCCTGCTAATGTTAATGGCCTTCCAGCTTATAATTATGTGAATGGAACTTCAAACATTGTGCAAAATCCTCAAGTACAATTTGGGCAATTTGGTAAGTATACTGTAACATTAACTGCTACCAACGTATTGGGATCTAATACTGTTACTAAAACTTATTATATCAATTGCGTTCGTTCGGTAAGTATGTGTTCAGGTGGTAATACCATGACTACAACTGAAGATGCCGGTTTCTTATATGATGATGGTGGCAAGAACGGTAACTATACTGCTGGTCACTACGCTTCAAGTGGAGGTCAGTGTACTTTGTTAATTAAGCCAGGTTGTGCTGCTAAAGTATCATTGAAATTCAAATCATTTGATATGTCAATATTCCAAACTCCTGGTGGTGACTTTTTGAAAGTATACGATGGTACAAGTGCCACTGGTACTCCATTACATACTGCTATTGGATGGCCAGCAGGTATCCAGAATTTGGTTAATAACGTAGCTTGGTTGCCACCTACCTTGGTTGCTAACTCTGGTGCGATGTATATCGAATATTGGACTGACGGTGCATTCCAAGCAAAAGGTTTCGAAGCAGAGTGGAGCACCACTCCAATTGTAGGAACTACGCCTCCAACTGCATCTTTCAATGTTCCTGATACCATTTATACTGGTGTTGCTAACACTTATATCTGTACTGCTACTGGAGCAGGTAACTCTTACGATTGGGATTTCAATAATGATGGTATCTATGATGCATCGGGTGCAAGCGTTTCATATAACTATGCTTCTGCTACGAACACAACCGTAAAATGCGTAATTTCTAGCTGTCTAGGTTCAACTACTGTTTCTAAAACTGTTAAAGTCTTAGATCCAACAGTGGCTCCAACTCCATTATTTACTGCGAATTTCACCAATGGAACTCCTATTGATGTATTCCAATTAATTGATGCTTCTAAAAATGGCCCTACCAGCTGGCAGTGGACAATTACTCCTGCTACGTATAACTTAGTTACTGGAACAACTTCAACTCAAAATGTTAGCGTTAAATTTACTGCAACAGGTACTTATACTGTGAAGTTAAGAGTTGCTAATGCATTCGGAGCTGACAGTTTGACTAAAACTAATTATTTGAGAGTATTCTACTATTGTACTCCTAACGTAAATCAAATGAATCCAGATATTGGTATTTCAAATGTTACTTTCGGTGCTATCAATAATACTACTTCTCAAGGTGTTGTAGGTTATTCTGATTATACCAATTTAGCTACATCAAACTTCGAATTAGGTGGTGTATATCCAATAACTATTAAGCGTACAACCAATACCAATGCAATCAATCGCAAGGTATGGATTGACTTGAATGGTGACGGCGACTTTACTGATGCTGGTGAGATGTTATATCAAGAAGCAAGTTCTACTACATTATCAGTTACTGGTAATATCACGATTCCAATTACTGCTACTTTAGGCGCTACTCGTTTACGTGTAGGTGTGAATACTGCAAGCTTACCTAACTTAGGTTGCGGTGCTAACTTCTTCGGTGAATTTGAAGACTACCGTGTGAACATCACTCCAGATATTACTAAACCGGTAATTACCTTAACTGGTGCAGATACTGTTTATGTTGAAGTTGGATATGTATTTACTGATCCAGGAGCTACTGCTACTGATAACGTAACGAATCCTCAAACTTTCACTGCTACTTATAATGGTTTCACCAATGGTACTGCCATTGCAACTGTAGGTACTTATACAATTACTTACACAGCTGTTGATAATACAGGTAACCAAGCTGTAACTAAAACACGCGTTGTGATTGTTACTCCTGACGTTACTAAGCCAGTTATCACCTTAAATGGTACAGATACGATGGTTGTTGCTGTAGGAAGTAGCTTCACCGATCCAGGTGCATCAGCTAATGACTACTACTTCGGTCCAGTAACTCCAGTAACTGTATTAGGTTCTGTAAATATTAATGTTGTAGGTAACTATAGCTTATTCTATACAGCTACCGATATTCATGGTAACCCTGCTCTAGCTAAATTAAGAGTTGTACAAGTAGTAGATACTGTTAAACCGGTAATCACTGTAAATGGTGCTAATCCTTTATTATGGGATGTACACAGAAAACCATTTGTTGATCCAGGGGTAACTGTTACTGATAACTATTGTACTTCTAACTTAAACGCCATTGGAAGTCCTATCAATGTTGACTCATTAGGTACTTATACAATCACTTATATATTTAAAGATTGTAATAACAATTCAGCAATTTCTAAAACGCGTACGGTGATTGTTCAAGATACTGCGAAACCAGTATTGACATTTGCACAAGGTACTGATACCTTCCTTATTGATGTTAAAACATTAACTGTTGTTCCTGAACCAGGATATACAATTAGTGATAACTACTATGCTAACAGCCAATTAACAGTATCTAAAACAGGAACTGTGAACTTGAATGTTTTGGGAAGCTATCCTGTAACTTATACTGTTACTGATCCTTCGGCTAATACTTCTAAAGCGTATGTTCGTGTATACAAAGTGGTTGACCGTGTTAAACCGGTGATTTCATTAATTGGATACAGCGTTCAAAATATCTACCGCTGGCAGATATACAATGATTCGGGTGCTACCATAACTGATAACTATTACACTACTTTAATTCCAGTTGTTGGAGGATTTGTAGATGTGAATTTAGCTGGTATCTACTACTTAACATTCAACGTAACTGATCCTTCTGGAAACGTTGCTGATGAAGTTAGACGTCTCATTAACGTAAAAGAAAGTATTGGTGGTATTGCTACTTCAGAATTTGAAAAAGGATTGAATGTATATCCTAATCCAAATACTGGTGCATTTACCCTAGAAGTGAAATTAAACGATGCTAAAGAAATGAACATTGCTATCTACGATATGTTAGGTAACAAGGTAAAAGATTTAGCTAACGACAAAATTTCAACTGCTACTTATAATTTCGATTTGAGCACCTTGGCTGCTGGAAATTACATGATCAAGTTTACTACTGAAAATGAAACAGTAAGCAAGAAACTTACTATCATTAAGAACTAATCAATAGTTAAATAAGAATAGGAAACCCCTGGTAGTTAAACTATCAGGGGTTTCTTTTTTATTGTTGATTTCAAGGAATAATAAGTTGGGATACTGATTGAGCACATGTTTATAATTCTCTTGCTTAAATAGCACAGAAATTGGCAAAAGAATGCGCTTGTATGGGAGGGCGATTAGTTGATGCTTATTTCGGCGCCAGGGCTTGTTTGTAAGCACTTAAACAGCGTGCACGAGCCATCTCGTGATTCACAATAGGAGCAGGGTAAGAAGGGGTATTCAATTCGGGAATCCAGTGTTTGATATAGCTAAGATCTTTATCGAATTTAATTGTTTGGGCGGCCGGACTAAAGATTCTAAAATAGGGAGCGGCGTCGGTGCCACAACCTGCAGCCCATTGCCAGCCTCCATTATTCGCACTCAAATCGAAGTCGAGGAGTTTTTTTGCAAAATAGGCTTCACCCCATCGCCAATCAATCAATAAATGCTTGGTGAGAAAGCTTGCTGTAATCATCCGAACCCTATTATGCATAAACCCTGTAGCATTAAGTTGTCGCATTCCTGCATCAACAATAGGGTATCCGGTTTTTCCTTGACACCAGGCTTCAAATTCGTGTTCCTCATTTCTCCAGGCAATACCTTCATATTCCTTGCGAAAAGGGCCATTAACCACATGCGGGAAATGCCATAATATCTGCATATAGAAATCGCGCCATATTAATTCGCTGATCCAAATTTCACTAAGCGACATCGCTTTACGTGCTTTTTCGCGTATAGAGATGGTACCGAAACGAAAATGAATTCCCAAATGGGAAGTAGCATCCAGGATTGGGAAGTCGCGCTGCTGCTGGTAATTTTTAATAATTGAAATCGTTGTCTCCGTGTAGGGAAATGAATAATTTACTGATTTGAACCCATACGTTTCAATAGCTGGAATGGTGCATGCGGAAGGCGCTAAGTTCTGAAAATACGTTTCGGTAGGATAGGATTTTAAATGAAACTCCTTCAGCTTGGCCTTCCATTTTCGGCTATAAGGTGTGAATACAGTATATGGTTTTCCATCATCTTTCACTACTTCTGATTTTTCGAAAATACATTGATCTTTAAAGGTTTCGAAGGAGATATGATGTTGTTCAAGTAATTCGCGAATCTCATGATCCCGTTGGATGGCAAGGGGCTCGTAATCGTGATTGGCAAATACTTTGGAGGGTTTTAACTCCTGTATAATTTGTTGCCACACTTCCAAAGGCTTGCCATAATACACTTTTAAGCTGCTACCATATTCGGCAAGCTGTGAATTGAGGCGAATTAAATTTTGGTAAATAAAATTCACACGAGGGTCCTGGCCATTATCGAGCTGACTTAAAATTGTTTTATCGAAAATAAAAACAGGCTGAACCTTAAGCCCAGTGCGTAATGCATGATATAAAGAAGCATTATCTTCCAAACGCAAATCCCGACGAAACCAATGGATAGAAAGCATGCTTCAAAGCTATGAAATAGGGATGAAACATTTTTTAAATTTCATTCACTACTTTTGTAATGAAAAAGAGTTCAACACTAAAAAACAACCTTGTGCCTGCCATCCTCATAAAAAATATAAGCATAGTAAATGAAGGCCTGATAACAGTAGCCGATGTATTTATGAATAATGGGAGAATAGAAAAAATAGCTCCGCAAATTAATAAAGAAGCCTCCCTAGAAATTGATGGAACGGGCAAGTATTTAATGCCTGGAATTATCGACGACCAAGTACATTTTAGGGAGCCAGGGCTTACGCATAAAGCCAGTATTTATACAGAAAGTCGCGCCGCTGTGGCAGGCGGTGTAACGAGTTTTATGGAAATGCCCAATACTGTTCCCAATGCCCTTACCCAGGAATTATTGGAAGATAAGTATCGCATCGCATCGAGAAGCAGCCTTGCTAACTATTCCTTTTTCATGGGAGTGAGCAATGATAATTATGATGAAGTAATGCGTACTCCGGTGGAAGAGGTATGTGGTATAAAGATATTTATGGGGAGCAGTACGGGCAATATGTTGGTGGATGATGTGCATGTATTGGAAAGAATATTTGGCAATACCCCCAAGATTATTGCTACGCATTGCGAAAGTGAGACCATCGTGAAACGCAATATGGAAAAGGCGTTGAGTCAGTATGGGGAAAACATGCAGGCAAATATGCATCCAGTAATTCGCGATGAAGAAGCATGTTTTGCATCGAGTAGTTATGCCGTTGATTTAGCGAAGAAATGTGGTACCCGACTTCATGTATTGCATATTTCTACCGAAGAAGAAATTGCCTTGTTTGATAATATACTACCCTTAGAACAGAAGAAAATTACGGCAGAAGTATGTGTGCACCATTTGCATTTTAGCGGCGATGATTATGCGGTTTTAGGTAATAAGATAAAATGCAATCCAGCGATAAAAGATGCGCGCCATAAACCAAAATTATTCGAAGCTTTATTGCAAAATAAATTTGATGTAATTGCTACCGATCATGCGCCACATACGCTCGATGAGAAGAATCAGATATATATGAAAGCCCCGGCAGGATTGCCTTTGGTGCAACATAGCTTGCAATTGATGCTAACCTTTTATTTCAATAACCAAATTACGCTGGAGCGAATTGTAGAGAAAATGTGTCATGCACCAGCTATTCTTTTTGGGGTGAAGGATAGAGGATATATACGAGAAGGTTATTATGCCGATGCATTTATTTTGGACCTCAATGCGACCCAAACCGTGGCTACCGATAACTTGTTTTACAAGTGTGCCTGGAGCCCGCTCGAAGGAAAAACTTTCAGAGGACGCGTGACAGATACTTTTGTGAATGGAAATATCGTTTATGTGAACGGACAGTTTGATGAAAGCAGTAATGGAATGCGATTGAAATTTACCCGATAATTTATGATGATGAGGTTTTTTGCTTTCTTTCTAAATGTGTTATTCTGCTTGGGATTGAATGCCCAAACAGCACTCATGACGCGGATTAAAACCCAACTTTATGATAAGGGATACAATATTATGCCGGTATATAAATGTACAGGCAATACCTTGGAAACCTATACGGATGCTTATGCAGGGGAGGAGTTAGAGAAATTTAGCGTGAAGTATCCCGACCTTAACGGTTGCACTGATACGGGATATGCCTTTATTTATTTCGGTGGGATGGAACGCACAGTATGTAAGAATTTCAGTGTGGTCATTATTGGAAATGCGCAGAGTATTTTAATCCCGCGTTTTTTTATCGATCATAATCATAACCTTGATTTTACGGATGATGGGCCTTCCTTTGAATTCCCGTATAACAAGGATTCGGTGCAATTTGACTTGTGTAATAGCAAGGACAATACGGGCTGTTTGCATTATACCTTATCGAGATATAGATTAGAGAGCCAATATTTAATGCGAAAGAATTTAGAGGATTTCTTTACAAGCAATGCAGGAACCAAAAGGTATCTAAGTATGCATAATAGCTTCCGTATTCAATGCCATAATCAATGGGGCACGGATATGAAAATAGGGAATGATAGTTTCCGAGTAGTGGTAGAGGATCATAATATCAATGGCATTTATAATGAACCAGGAATTGACCATATCAATTTGGTACCCTATGGAATGGAGCCTGTGAGTAATGATATGAATGAAGGATCGAAGGTGATTCCAGTCAAAGAACCCCTGATTGCTTTACAGCATTTAAGTGAAAGCTACGGTGTAACTGGGATTACCACCAACGGACATACACTAACAATAAAATATTTGGGAAAACATCAACGGGCAGCAGAGAAGCTGGTAGGCAAACATGCTCCCCGATTTAGTTATGAAGTATTGGCATATCGAAAATATATTAAGCTAAGAAAATCGAGAGGAACCCCAGTATATCTCTACTTTTATAATTTCAAAACAGCGGATACCATAGCCTTCAATGCCTTGAAATTGCTGCATGACAGCACCCAAGGCCGATTGAAAATCATTACGCTAAATTATGGCAATAGCCCGTCTTTAGTGAGAGAATTTGTTAAGTCGAATTATTATATGTGGAGTAATGGGCTAGCAACCCGTGAAATTTACGACCGCTATAAAGTGGACCAATTACCCATGGGATTCTATTTGAGTAAGAAGCTGAGAGTAGTTAAAATTGGTATTACACCGGAGGAGATGTTGCAGGAATTGAGGCATCCATAAACTACCTAAAAACATTTGAATATTTCTCAAAATCTGAAAGAGTATTAATCAGAGAAAGCTTATTCATTTTAACAGCGAATTTTCAATGTTTTGCTTTGCATTTTATAGGCCTCAAATTCAATATTACAAGGGTTTTTCAAAGGTTTAAAAAAAATTAGTTAACAGAATGCAACCTTTCCCCTTTTTTAACGTCTACACACTACTTGAAACTAGGTGTTTTTCAAGGAAAAATACTTAAATTCGTCCGTTAAAAAATCTGCCCCTATTCATTGAGAAGAATTTTATTTTTAATAGTTTTTGCATTTGCTTCTTTATATGGGCGTGCCTCTCATATTGTGGGTGGCGATTTTTACTATACTTTTATTACAACCTATACCACGGCTGGAGTTACCTATCAGCGGTATCAGGTTAATTTTAAGGTATACCGTGATAGTTGTTCAACTTGTACAACGTTGCCAAACAACTTTATAATGTTCTTATGGAAGAATTCCACGGCAGCTCCCAATACTTGGACTCGAGTATATAAATCCACGGCCCCCAATGTATGTCATACGATGTATCGAACCAATGGAAGTAGTCCTTATCGATATATCCCTGCCACATGTATTTCTAGTGCACATACCATTGAAGAAGGGATTTACACATTGCAGAATGGTTCAGGGGTTAATCAATATTTGGATTTGCCTGATGATTCCGTTGATTATTATATTGGTTGGGGAGTTAATGCTCGTTCTGCCTCCATAAACAATATCGTTAATCCGGGCAATACAGGCCAGGCGAACTACAGTAAAATACCCAAGAACAAAATTTTCAAGAATTCAAATCCGGTATACCTTAATCGCCCAGTATCTTTTTTTTGTGTTGGTAAAACACAATATTTCAATCAGAATGCTTACGACCCAGATGGTGACTCTTTGAGTTTTTCATTAGCCACTCCTTATAACACATCAAGTACAGCCAACCCCACGTGTGCAGCTCCAGTTATTGCAATGCCCCCGAGTAATATTATTTCATGGACTGCAACGGGCGGTTATAGTGCAACATCACCTCTAGGTTCATCATCTACTGTAAATATAAATTCAGTTACAGGTGAATTAACTATAATACCTGGAGCCACCGGTTTTTATATTTACACAGTAGTTGTAAAAGAATATCGAAAACGATTTGGGCAATGGGTTTATTTGTGTGAGACACGAAGGGATATGCAAATTCAGACGGGTTCTTGCAGTGCGAGTAATTCAGCACCTGTTTTTGTACAAATCATACCTGTTTTAAATGCGGATACCTCCGCAAACCAAGTAGTAACTGCTGGTGATACCTTATGTTTTAAAATAAAATTTAGGGATGCCAATGGTGATTCATTGTATACTTCTCGCACGGGACCTATTTTTGATAGCACTCAGGGAATTGCAAAACCTTATGCAGTATTATCGCAAGATACAGCAGATAGTGTAGTGACTTCAAATTTTTGCTGGTATACCCAATGTCCGCATGCACGAGCAAGCTCGCCTTACATCTTTACTTTTAACGTCGCGGATAACCAGTGTAATGTAACTCAAAAAACATTTACAATACTTATCAATCCCAAAGCTGTATTGCCACCACCCGATTTACGGTGCGTGGATATTTTGAATAATGACTCCATCAAACTCACCTTTGTAAAATCGAGTTATCTCAAAGATTTTGATAAATACTATATCTACCGGCGAACGGGGAGCAGCGGCTCTTGTAACTTGATTGACTCGATTGCCGACTCAACAATAACAACTTATTTAGATAAGAATGCTACGAATGCGTTTTCTACTTCGTATGGTTATACATTAAGAACACGTAGTACCTGTAGTGTTTATGGACAAGGCTGTGATACGGTAAATAGCATCATTGTAAGTGGCGCCAAGGTGGCAGATCATTGTACTCAACTCACTTGGAATCGCCACCGCCAGAATACGAATGCACTTTATAAAATTTATCGAACGGCAAATAGTGTGAAGACCCTGGTTGGGACGACGCGGGGAATGACGTATATTAAATGCGATTGTAATACGGCAGGGAAGTTTTCGATAGAGGTGGATGATACGGTGATTTCTTGTACAAGTCATAGTAATATTACCACACAGTTTTCTAATATAGATACTACTGCTCCTAAGGCTATTGCCATAACTCGGGCTACAGTAAATACTACTGCACAAATTCAAGTTGACTTTCCAAAGAGTGATAGTGCAGATGCATTCATGTACATTATTTACAGGAGTGCTACGGCGACAGGAACCACCCCTTTCGATTCAATTTACGCATCAGCTAGTTTATCGGTATATAGTTATTTTGATAATAGCCCTATTAATAGCGGACCGTATTATTATAAAATTCAGGTAAAAGATAGTTGTGGAAATAGAAGTACAATTAGCTTGGCACACTCTCCTGTTGACCTTACAGGAACCAATGCCAATGCGATGAGTAAATTGAATTGGGTGAAGCGTTATGTAGGTTATACATTCACCAATCAAATTTTGCAAAAACGCACTGGAGCTTCTTCTTGGGCTGATTATAAAACACTCAATAGCACAGATACCTTTTATAATGATACTAGTGTGATTGCCTGCGGGGTTTATTATTATCGATTGAAAACAATTAAGAGTACCGATACTACCGTTATAAGTTATAGTGATTCGGTATTGGTGCAGCCATTTGATACCATTCGCCCTAATGCTCCTTTCGCTCGTTATATCACGGTTTCAGGGCCTTCGGCAGTTACATTGGTGTTTGATACAAGTGCTTCATTGGATACAAAGCGATATTTAATTTATGGTTCAACGAATAATGGCAGTTTCGTATTAATTGATTCACTAACCTATCCAACAGCTCGACCTATAACGTATACCTGGACTGGGCGCAACCCACAAATCAATACGTATAGTATGTATGTGGTAGCGAGAGATAGTTGCGGAAATAATTTATCTGTGCCGAGTATTACACATACCCACGTTCAACTAACTGGTACCGCGGGCAACAGAAGGAATTTTTTAAATTGGACCCACTACAAAGGAAGAATACCATCTACTTATCAGGTGCAGCGTTATGAGGTAGGAAGTGGCAGTGGATGGGCAACCATTAAAACATTGAACTACCCTGATACTTCCTTGACCGATTCGGCAAGTATTAAAGGATGTTATACTTATGTGTATCGCATCGTCAGCTCATTTAGTGGATATACCTTTACTTCATTAAGTGATACCCTCTCATTAATACCATTTGATTTAATAGCACCGGGAGCTCCTACCATTAATTATGTAAGTGTAGTAAGTAATACTAGCAATAAAGTAGTCATTACAAAATCGGATTCTCCAGATGTAAATCGATATGAGATTTTCTTCAAATCGGCTACCAGTGGATGGCGCAGTGCAGGGGTTGTATATTATCCAACCACCAATCCGTTTACATTCGTTCATACTGGTTTATATACACCGGATAGTAATTATTCATACTATGTGAAAGCCATTGATAGCTGCGGAAGTAATTTTTCTGCAGCCTCACCAACCCATACTACCATTCAGTTGCGCAGTGCCGGAGGGGCCATGGTGAATTTCTTGAATTGGACAAAATACGAAGGATGGACACCCACGAGCTATAAGGTCTTGCGATTGATTGGTGGTACCTGGACTTTAGTGAAAACGCTTACTTCTGCCGATTCGAATTGGGCCGATACCGCCAATATAAAATGTAATCAGCCAAATAGTTATAAAGTATATGCCTTGAACATTGCGGGTGATACAAGCTATAGTGATACCACCATCGTTACACCATACGACACCATTCGTCCGGCGGCTCCTTTTTTAAGAAGCGTGAGTGTGGCGAGCAATACCAGTGTTACCATTACCATCAATAAAGTAGCCGATCAAGATGTTAACCGTTATCAAGTATGGTATGCAACCAATAATGGTACTTTTAGTTTAGCAACAACAATAACCTATCCTACATCCAATCCGTTTACGTATACGCAAACAGGTTTGAATACACTCTCTAATACCTATCGGTATTATATTGTAGCAATAGATAGTTGTAGTAATAATACTTCATTACAATCCATCATACATCGAAGTGTTAATTTGAGAAGTAACTCGGGTGCCATGACCAATTTCTTGTATTGGAATCGTTATGAAGGATGGGCTTCGGTATCGAATTATAAAGTATTGCGATTGGTAGGAGGGGTATGGACACTAGTAAAAACATTAACAGGGGCGGATACATCGTGGGCAGATACGGCAAGCATGAAATGTAATCAGCCGAATAGTTATAAGGTTTGTGCATTCAATGCTATTGGCGATTCGAGCTTTAGTGATACTACCATTGTTACTCCTTACGATACGATACACCCTGCCGCACCTTTCTTAAGAAGTGTGAGTGTTGTGAATAATACGAGCATTAATATCGTAATCAATAAAGTAGCCGATCAGGATGTAAATAGATATCAAATATGGTATGCCACCAATAATGGAACCTTTAGTTTGGTTACCACCATTAACTATCCAAGCACCAATCCGTTTAACTATACACAAACGGGCTTGAATACCCTTTCCAATACCTACAGATACTATGTTGTAGCCATTGATAGTTGTAGTAATAATGTATCGCAACAATCGATTACGCACAGAAGTATCAATTTGAGAAGTACCCCGGGCGCGATGACCAACTTCTTATACTGGAATCGTTATGAAGGTTGGGCATCGGTATCGAGCTATAATGTATTGCGATTAATTGGAGGTACCTGGACTTTGGTGAAGAATCTTACTGGTGCCGATACCGCATGGGCTGATACGGCGAGCATGAAATGTAATCAGCCGAATAGTTATAAAATCTATGCATTGAATTCTTTGGGTGATACAAGTTATAGCGATACTACCATCGTAACTCCTTACGATACGATTCATCCTGCAGCGCCATTTCTGCGAAGGGTGAGTGTAGTAAATAATACAAGTGTTGCTATCACAATTAATAAAGTTCCTGATCAGGATGTAAATAGATATCAAATTTGGTATGCCACCAATAACGGAACCTTTAGTTTGGTTACCACCATTATTTATCCAAGCACCGATCCGTTTACTTATGTGCAAACAGGATTGAATACGCTTACCAATAACTATAAATATTATGTTTTGGCTTTCGATAGCTGTAGTAATAATGTATCTCAAAGCAGTATAGTACATCGGGATATTCAGCTCTCCTCATCACCAGGGAATTTAACTTCCAAATTAGCGTGGACTAAATACCAAGGCTTTAATGTAGGAGAGTATCGTGTATTGCGCTTGATAGGTGGCACTTGGACCTTTATACAATCATTAGCTGGCACGGATAGTTCATTTAACGATACCACGAATATTGGTTGTAATTATACCTACGCTTATCGCGTGATGGGTATCAATACATCTACATTAGATACCAGCTATAGTGATACTACGATGGTGACTCCATTTGATACCATCAAGCCGGATCTTCCTGTAATCAAAGCGGTGACGGTGAGCTCGAATACCTCCGTTACCATCACTTGGCAGAGTAGCAACCCTGATGTAAACAAGTTTAGAATTTTCCGCAAAAATTCATTGGGTGTTTATGTGCAAATTGACTCTGTGTATTATACTACAACCTATACAGATAGGACCGCGCAGCCACATAACAAAATTGAATATTATAAGATTCAAGCAGTAGATAGTTGTGCGCAAAATAAGAGTCCGTTGAGTATTGAACATCGTACCATAAAGCTCAATTTATCGTATCAAAAATGCCCGAAAGGAATAATACTTAACTGGAACGATTATCAAACATGGCCTACAGGAATTACAAGCTACGAGATTTATAGAAGTGATAGCATTAATGCAGAAACATTGATTGGCTCGGTTGCTGGTAATGTATTGACTTATACAGATACATTTGTCATATACAGTACCACCTTTACCTATCGCGTGAAAGCCATTCAAAATGCAGGTGCTGAAATATCATGGAGTGATAGCACGAGTAGGACTACCCCAGTTGGAGAAGGACCTTATATTGACTACGTAACGGTGCTATCTACCGATACTGCAACAGGTTCCATAAAAATTCAATGGAATGCATTGCGATTAAATAATTATGTAAAGCGTTCTATCTTATATTATAGTCCTTCAGGATTCCCAGGAACTTTTTCGATTTTATTAAATAATATTCCATTAAGTGTTAATTCGTATATCCACAATAACCTCAATACCAAGACAACTAATAATTATTATTATATGGTGTCGATTGATAGTTGTGATAGAGTTACAGATTCGATTAGTTTACATCGCTCAATTAACTTGGTATTGATTGGAGGACAGTTGCTTAATGTAATGCATTGGAGTGCTTATACTGGCTGGACCCCAAGATATTATATCATGGAACGTGCGAGTGCCTATGTTCCTACTTTCTTTGATCTTGATACGATACCTGCCACGGATACCATGTATTATGATTTCCCGGCACCATGTAATGTGGATTTATTTTACCGAATTAAAGCAGTAAGTTATGATGGATTTGTAAGTGCAAGTGATACCGCCATTACTGTGGCAATTGATACCTTGCCACCCGATCAGCCACGAATGAAAAACGCTACGGTATGGGCCAATGGCGTGAACCGTTTAGATTATAGAACTGCCGATTCAACAGATGTCTATGGCTATGCATTATATCGTAAAACGAATAATGGAAATTGGTTTAATATAAAATTTACACAGTTTGCAGTACCAGCAATACCCTATACGGTATACGATAGTACCGCCAATACATTACTCGATTATAACCAATACGTATTGCTAACTATCGACTCATGCCTGAACTCAACGCCGAGTGACACCTTTAATATCATTCAATTGCGAGGCAATCCGAGTGAACGAAAGAATCTTATTTATTGGCATCCATTTAAAGGATATCCAATTGATACGTATCAGGTACAAAAATGGAATGGAAGTGCATGGATTAATTTCAGGCAGGTGGTGCGCGATACCAATTGTTTAGATAGTCCGTTGCTATGTAATTCGCTTCATTATTATAGAATTTGGGCTCGAGAGAATAATGGTTTGCGAGTCACCATTAGTGATAGTATTCGATTGATTCCGTATGATTCGATTCATCCGCAACCTGTGGTGATTAATTATGCCACCGTAATAAGCAATACGCAAATTAGTTTGAGCTGGAAGCTTACCGACCCCGATGCGAAAAATTATATTGTAGAACGCAAAACAAATAATGGCCCGTACGTGCCTATTATAACCTTACCGAATTACCCCGTTGCCTATATCGATAATGTAGGTTCGACGCTTCAAAATAGATATAGTTATCGAATTATAGCTTATGATACTTGTAGTGGAAATCGAAGTGATACCATTCTTTTCCATACTGCCATTCAATTGCAAGGATTCCCTCAGAACACACAGAACACTTTGAATTGGAATTCGTATTATGGATTTGGAAATATTCGCAAGTATTATATTCAAAAATATATTTCTGGTAGTTGGCAGCTCTATGATTCGGTATCAGGCAATAGCAATACGTATGTAGATTTGAATCAACCATGTGCACAAATACAGCGTTACCGAATACTTACCTACGATACCAATAGTGTGTATTCTGTTTTAAGTGATACCTTAAATTTAACTCCATTTGATACAATTAAACCGGCGATTCCTGTGATTCGTTCAGTATCGGTGGTGAATAATACGAGCATTAAGATTAGTGTCAATAAAGTATTTGATACCGATGTGAATCGTTACCAAATTTGGTATGGAACGAATAATGGTAGCTTTAGTTTATTGACCACCATTTACTATCCAATAACTGATCCATTCGTTTATACACAAATTGGTTTAAACACCCTTTCAAATACTTATAGATACTATGTTATCGCAATTGATAGTTGTGCAGATAATGCTTCCATCCCTTCGGTAATTCATCGCAGTATCAACCTGAGGAGTCAGGCTGGAGCCATGACGAATTTCCTTTACTGGAATCGTTATGAAGGATGGAGTTCGGTGAGCAGTTACCACGTGCTTCGTTTGTCGGGCACTACTTGGAACCTCGTAAAATCGTTAACAGGAGCCGATACTGCATGGGCTGATGTAGATAGTTTGAAATGTAATCAACCGAATAGCTATCGAATATTTGCAGTGAATGCAGCGAGTGATACAAGCTATAGTGATACTACTACAGTAACACCTTACGATACCATTCATCCTGCTATCCCATTCTTACGCAGTGTGAGTGTGTTAAGCAATTCAAGTGTTTCAATAACATTCAATAAGGTGGCAGATCCAGATGTAGATCGTTATCAAGTATGGTATGCCACCAATAATGGAAGTTTTAGTTTGGTGACCACGATTTCATATCCAACTAGCGACCCATATACGGTAACACAAACAGGATTGAATACCCTTTCAAATACTTATAGATATTATGTTGTAGCGATTGATAGCTGTAGCAATAATGTGTCGCAAAAATCAGTAACGCATCGCAGCGTAAACCTGAGAAGTCAATCAGGGGCCATGACCAACTTCCTTTATTGGAATCGTTATGAAGGGTGGAGTTCGGTGAGCAGTTACCACGTGCTTCGTTTGTCGGGCACTACTTGGAACCTCGTAAAATCGTTAACAGGAGCCGATACTGCATGGGCTGATGTAGATAGTTTGAAATGTAATCAACCGAATA
>CANLPK010000038.1 GCA_947492885.1 Bacteroidota bacterium | reverse complement strand
AAATCAATATGTATATTTCATGCAACCAAATAACAAAACCATTCATTTGGGGGATGGTGTAACTCAGTTAGCAGGCGATAGGGTGATATACCTTCATGCCCGAATTTTCAATGACCCTCGAAGCTTATGGATGGCACAGTATTGGTCGCAACCTGTTTATACTCCAAACACCAATCAGAAGTTCGCTAAATTACTTTACAAAGACTTTAATATGTCAACGGTTTCTCAACCTAATTCTCCTTTGAATTGGTGGACTGATAAAGTTGGTTTGTCAGTTAGCCGCTCCTCCTGGAAAAATGATGCCACCATGATTACGTTTTTTAATTCGCCCAGCAAGCGTGCAGCACATGAACATCGAGATAATAATTCCTTTACAATATATAAAGATGCGCCGCTGCTTATTGATGCTGGATATTACGATACTTATGGGGGAACACATTATAGGAATTATTACCAGCGAAGCATTGCACATAACACTATTTGTGTTTTTGATTCTACTGAAATTTATTCCAATTTCGGGCAGGCTGCATCTAATGACGGCGGACAAATAGAGTCAAATGCTCTGGCTAATTATAACGATATTTTCCAACCAAAGAATCAAAGAGGACAATGGATACAGTATGCGGATGGGACTAATTATGAATATAACATAGCAGATGCACAACAGTCATATGATAGCGCTAAATTGGATTTCTTTAGAAGAAGATTGTTGTATATAAAGCCTGATCGTGTAATAGTGCTTGATCATGTTCATTTGAAAAACATTGGCAAAAACCAGCGAGATATTAAATGGATAGCTCATTTTGTAAATAAGCCAACTGTTAGTGGAAGCATTATTAATACAAATGTTCTAGGTCATATCGAAACTTACAACGGGAAAGATTATATCGTATCAAATGGAAAAGGCAACCTTGCAATAAGAACTTTACTTCCTGCAAATACGAATACTACAATAATTGGAGGAAGTGGGTATGAATATTGGGTAAATGGACTAAATTATCCGCCACTTAGTCTTCCCGATACCACTTTTAATAGTCCTGGTAGCTGGAGAATCGAGGTGAAACCAACCACGGTTACCGACACAATTGTATATCTACATACCATACGTATTGGCGATTCATCTAATATTGCAGGAGCAGGTGGAATTTCTTTGCAAAATAATATCTCTGTTGGCACCGACTGGAATGATACTCTTTATTTCTTTTCTGCAGATGCCAAAACAGGAAAAAAATACCATGTTTTTTATCAGATTGGAGGAGGTAGAACAGTTGGTGTTTTTGCGGCTGATTTAATTTCCGGGAACTACTCTGTTAAAGTTGATGGTGTAATTGTAGCAACTACAACAACTGATAACAATGGGGTTTTGAAATCATCAACCACACTAACTTCCGGAAATCATAGCCTTGAAATTGTTCAAAATAATACTTCAATTACTGAAATAAGCAAAGATAATCCTTTGCAGGTATACCCAAATCCAGCTCAAACCAAATTAAATATTGTTTTGAAATCGGGCTTACTACAAAATGAAATTGAAATTTATAATTTATTAGGCCTGTTAATTATTAAAACAACAAATGCACAGATTATAAATGTTGCATCATTGACTGCTGGTATTTATATAATAAAGGTTAAACTTGATGGCAAAATTTTTACATCAAAATTTATAAAGGAATAACAAACAAAGTCAAAACGGAACGGAATAATGGCAGCTGATAAAAATAAAATGTGGAAATTAGCGACCACTTGAAAAAACGGAGTGAAACTAAAAAGCCAAACGAGTAAGTCAACAATAAGAGATAATATGAAAATAACTTCAAATTTAATTCTATTAATTTCCCTTCTGTTTTTTCAAATTCAGGGCAAGGGGCAGCATGCTGAATGCGGTACAGATTACATTCATAACAATCGGATGGAAAATGATTCTTCTTATCGGAAGCAAATCTATTCCATTGAATCGCAAGTTGAAGCCATAACTCAAAATCACGCAAATAATAAATTAACATCGGCAGTATACACCATTCCCGTTGTTGTTCATGTTATCCATTTAGGTGAGGCTATTGGATCAGGCTCCAATATTTCTGATATTCAAATTAAACAAGCAATTGCAGGACTTAATACCCGCTTTAGAAATTCAAACGGTTTAGGGGTTGATATTGAATTGGAATTTTGCCTAGCAAATAAAGACCCGAACGGTAATTCAACTAATGGCATTAACAGGGTTAATGGTTCAAGTGTTACAAATTATTCGGCAAGTGGCATAAAACCAACCGGTAATACATGTGGCGGAGCAGTTGAAACTGCCATAAAAGACTTAAGCAGATGGCCTGTTTCTAACTATTATAATATTTGGGTAGTTAGTAAAATATGCAATGGTGGATTTGTTGGATTTGCATCGTATCCAGTTGGGGGGCTTTATGATGGATTAGTTATTGTTTCCACCTCAATGACAAGTAATAGTGGAACATTACCTCATGAGGTTGGCCATGGTTTTTTTCTTTATCACACCTTCAATGGTGACGGTGGTAATGTTTCTTGTCCAGCAGACACTAATTGTCTTATCAATGGTGATCATGTATGCGATACGCCACCTCACAAACAAGGCGATTGCGGTACAACTAATCCATGCTCTTCAACTGGTGTATGGGATAACAGCCGGTATAATTATATGGCTTATTGCCCTTTAGTAAACAGATTTACACAAGGTCAGAAGGATAGAATTAGAGCTACATTCCTTGTTGCGCCCAGAGCAAGTTTGCTAAGTTCTATCGGTTGTGGGGCTGTAGGAATTAATGAAAGGAGTAGTAGTAATCTATTTTCTATTTTTCCTAATCCAGCTCAGAGTTTAATCAATGTAAAAGCTGATATAAAACTTTTAGGTTCGTCTTATGTGGTTTATGACAATACAGGTAAAACAATTTTAAAAGGAATAATAACTTCTGAAGACACAATCATTGAATTAGGCAGTTTATCTGGTGGTATTTATTTGTTCAGTGTAGGAGAGAATTTGAAACAATCATTTAAAGTAATTAAAGAATAAAACCAAGCCTTAACAGCACCTGAAAGAAATTGGCGATTCAGTAGTGAAACGAACTTTGTGCTGAAAATTTGCCTCCTTCGCCAAACCATCAATCGTTACCACCAATACTAAAAAAGACGAATGATACTTTTAGATTATGAATAAAACTAGATTTGACTTCAAACTTGGTGAGACAAAGCAAACAGGAACACAACCTGCGAACTTTTCTAACTCCACTGCTCGCAGAGATTTTCTACTACAATTAGGAATGGTAAGTATTTCGATAATGCTTACCAATTCACAAGCCTTCGGTTTAATCGCTGCTCCAACCTATAAGCTGATTGACTTAAAGGAAACACTAAATGATGAAGATATTTTTACCTATATCCGTCGGATTTCGGGAGGATTTGACATCAAACTATATAAACAGTTGGTAGGTACTGCAAACGAATTCAAAGAAGGCGATCAAATTGCAGGGATTGCAGCTGCTAGTGAATCTGCAAGAAAGTCGGCACGCGATCTTATCGCTAACACGTTGTTGTCAGATGTCTTCGAGCATCCGCTTTTTAAAGACGAGCAATATGACCTCATTCAAAACACTACCGTTTTTGATAAAGAGGTTATGCGCATGAACTTCCGTCAACTAAAAAATTTCCTCCTTGAATCGGATGAAGATGCGATTAAGCTCATCATGCCCGCACTTTCAAGCGACGTTATTGCGTTGGTTGTAAAACTCATGTCCAACAACGAATTAATCACTATTAGCAGTAAAGTCTTTAATCAACTCCCTAACAGTAAAATTGGAGCAAAAGGTTATGTAAGTGCACGAGTGCAACCTAACTCACCCACTGATAATATCGAAGATATTGTTTGGCAGGTACTTGATGCCTGGTCTTATGGCGTGGGAGATTTGTTGCTTGGAACCAATCCCGTTTCAAGCGATCCCGTTATGGTAGCTCGTATAGAAGCGGCGCTGCATGATTTGCTAGTTACCTTCCAGTTAGAAAATACGATGCCCAATTGTGTGCTTTCACATATTGATATTCAATCGAAGGTAGAAAATTTACAGCCAGGAACTACGGGTATTTGGTTTCAGAGCCTCGCAGGTACGGTTGAGGCCAATCAAACATTCGATGTAACCATTGAAAAAATGCAAACACATGCTGACGCACGAAAAGATAATTTATATGGGCTCTATGCAGAAACAGGACAAGGGGCCGACGCCACCAATGGCCATGGCGAGGGTTTCGATATGGTAGTGCACGAGTCACGTAAATATGGCTTCTTACGTGCATTAAAGCTACGCATGGATAAGCAAAAAACAAGCAGTATTGAACCGTGGGTATTTCTTAACGATGTAGCAGGATTCATCGGGCCAGAAGTTTTTCGCACCAAAGAGCAACTCGTACGTTGTTGCCTAGAAGACCTTGTAATGGGCAAACTTCATGGACTTACGATTGGGCTAGACATCTGCACCACACTGCACATGGATGTTACCTTAGATGATCTTGATTGGTGTATTGATCAGATTATGCCAGCCAATCCAGCCTATTTCATGGCACTACCAACGAAAAACGACCCGATGCTTAGCTACCTTACCACATCTTTTGCCGACCACGTTCGGGTGCGTGAGCAATTTGGTTACAAGGTAAATGATACGATGTGGGAGTTTTTTAAGCGTATCAATATAATTGGTGTAGATAATAAACCAACAGCCCTTTTTGGTCAGCCCAACCAAGTTTATTTGCGCTATTGCAGAGCCAAAGGAGATAAGCGCAGTGATGAAACAATATTGCTTGAAGGCAAAGAAGCCATGGCGCGAGTGCGCAAACGCGGTGTGCCAATTGCCGAAGGAATAGGAGAAAAGACCTGGCAATTGCAACCTTCACTCGATCGCGAAATTCGAGAGATATACAAAGACGCAAAATATTGTTTATGGACTGAATGGGAGTCAACCTATCTTAAGTCAATAAAGAATGCAGTAGTGATCGCATCTATGTCGGCCAATAGAATTGACTATGTGTATCACCCAGCGAGTGGGGAGCGTGTTTCACCCGAAAGTATATCAGTAATTCAGAGCCTGCGCAAAAAGCTACAAAAGAGTACTCCTGATGTGCAGATTATTATTTCCGACGGCTTGAATACCCGATCACTTATGGATGATGGGCATCTCGAAACATTACTTCCTTTAGTTTACAAAAATTTGGCTTCTCTTAATTTATCTATTGCTGAAGCGCCCATTGTAATTCGCAATGGACGTGTGCGGGCAGGCTACGAGGTTGGGGAACTGCTTTTTGGAAAAGATGGATTGGATAAGCATTGTGTTATACATATTATTGGCGAGCGCCCTGGCACGATACATCGCAATTTCTCAATATATATTACTGCTGCATCAGCAACAAATTGGAGTTACCGTGGCAAAGTTGATCACGATATTACACGTGTGATTTCAGGCATCAGTGATACGGCATATTTACCAAAAGAAGCCGCTTTAGAAGTAGCTTCGATCGTTGCGGAAGTGATGGGTGTAAAGTAGTTGTTGATATATAGTCATTTCCTGAAATATGATTCAGAGCCAAGTAATAAAACGTTATGGTTAATGCTAAAATGCCGAGGAAGAAATATTAAATATATTATTAAACTTGCGGAGGTGTTCCGATAATCAATACCTACTTAATATGCATACAAAAATTAAATTTCTGAAAAAATTGGTAGTCATATCCAGCCTATTGATATTTTTTATTTTCAGTAATAAATCCTACTCGCAAATTATATACACTGATATAACTGACGCTACTCCCAATGCTACCTATCCATTGGATTTGAATAATGATACCATTATTGACTTTTTAATTCAATTCGATCAAGCGAATAAGGTGATGTGTAAACCTCAAAATAACAATGCTTATTCTGGGGATTTTGTTGGAGGTGTGCATTCACCTTGGGCATTACCTTCAACTATTAGTATTTGTGACTCACTATTGACGTGGTATGATTCTAGCAACCCAGGTACGATGGCTTCTGGAACAAGCGCAGGCCATTGGGTAGGAGCAACAAATAAATATTTAGCGCTAAAACTCATTGTGGGGGCAAACACCTACTATGGCTGGGCACGGTTCGATGTACTAGCCACATCCTCATCATTCACCATAAAAGATTACGCCTACCAGAGCACCCCAAATGCTTGTATTAAGTCGGGGCAAATGGCATTAGGCATGAATGGAAATACATCTAAAAATATCCTTTCTGTCATACCCAATCCTTTCAATTCCTCAACAACCATTCAAATAATTGGCAATCTTAAAAATGCCACCTTGACAATTGGCAACTCGCATGGGAAGACCGTAAGGCAAGTAATAAATATTTCCGGACAAACCTTTACCTTATCCCGTGATACCCTTCCCAGCGGAATATATTTCATTAGACTTGAAGAAGCAGATAAAATCATAGCAGTAGAGAAATTAATTATTATCGACTGATACTTTCAAATTGATTCAACCTTTGATTTTAATTTCATTCTCTCGTCCTTCATCTAACCGAAAACCTTTATGTTGTATCTATAGCTACCTTAGTTTACCTTAAAAACAATAGAATATAAACAATTTAATTTTATTTGTACAGACCGTTCTGTTTGATTATGTTTGCACCGTAAATTGTTCAAAGTGTATAAATGAATATAAAACACAACAAAGAAGATGTTTTGAAAACAGGACTTGGAATGTTTTGTAACAAAGGATACAACAGCCTTGGTATTGATGAGATTTGCAAAGTTACCGGAATGACCAAAGGAGCGTTTTACAATGCCTTTCAAAGCAAAGAGCAGTTTTTAATAGAAGCTATTTTGCTATATGCAAAAATCAATGTTAACCGAATAAAGGCGCAACTTCAACCACGTAAAAAACTATCCGCCTATGAACGTCTATATCAATTTTATATCAATATGCTTGAGGTTCAACCCAAGGTAAACTTTATGGGTTGTTTTATCAATAACATAATGTCTGAATTAGGTTCTGCCAACGAAAAGGTTGGATTAGCAGCAACAAAAGCATTTGATGAATTTATAGATGCCATAGAACCTGCGGTTAAGGAAGCACAACAAAACAAGGAATTAAATTCTAAATGGAAAGCCAGGCAAATGACAGAACTTTTTCATGCAACGTTTTATGGTTCTCTTACCAGAGCCAAAAGTTCAAAAGACCATCAACAAAGTATCAAAACTATAAAATTATTATTCAACAATTTAAAAACAACTAAATAAAATGCGAGCATTAACAACAATCAAAAGAGAAATTACAATCAATCAATCAACAGAGAAAGTTTGGAAAGCATTAGCCGACTTCGGTAATATTTGCCACGGGCATCCTGCCGTAAGTAAATCATTCATTACTTCAACACAAAAAGAAGGAGTTGGTGCTACTCGGCATTGCGATTTTACAATGATGGGTGCAAGTGCAGAAGAAAAAGTAACTGAATGGAATGAAGGCAAAAACATTAAAATAGAAGTAGCAGAACTTAAAAAAATGCCAGGAATTGATACAATGGCTTTAGATTTAGCAATCAGACAAGATGAAGCTAAAACTATTTTATCTAGCACCATGGCATACTCAATGAAAAATAGTTTTTTCGATATAATGAACAGTCTTATGATGAAAAATATGAATGCCAAATTATTGGATGGAATCATGGCAGGGCATAAATTGTATATTGAAACAGGAACAATTGTAAATGAAAAAACTAAATTAGATTTAACGACAGTAAAAAAGATAAGTTAAGGTGAACAACAAAACATACTTAATTGTGAATGCGGTACCCAATATGGAGGATATCACAAGCTTTCAATCTTATATTTCTCAAATCGTTGGTGTCTTTGCAAAGTTTGGTGGGAGTGTAATGCATCGTTGGGAAACTACCGAACAAGTGATGCCTCGGAGATATTTCACTTAGTGGAAATAAAAATGAGATACATGTTACAATTACTCTTGAGAGTTCTATATGCTTTCTAACAGCCGCTATAGAATCAAGCAAATAATATAGCCCAGGTTTTAGCTTAAATCAAACTAAAATACTCCAAATGAATAACGTTAAACGAAATACCCATTAATAAATGGGATTAGGTAATTTACTTTTGTGGAACATAAAAATTATTTGTTTATTTGAAATTGCATGAGGTCACAAAAAATAATTTAATTCAGACCTCAAACTCAAGCTGTTATTATAAAACCGTCTAACCTAACAAACAAAATTAGACAGCAAGAAAATGAATTTTAAAAATTGCAGCATTGAAGTAAATTCAAGTTTTTGTCCGAACTGTGGACATCCAACAAGTATCAAAAGAATTGACGGACATTATATCATCCACGAGATTGAACACGTTCTGCATTTTGAACGTGGGATTTTATATACTATTAGAGAACTTGTAACAAGACCAGGTCAGAATATACGGAACTATCTTTTAGAAAACAGAAGCCGACTTGTTAAACCTATTATATTCATTATTGTAACTTCATTAATCTACACATTAATAATCCGTTTTTTCCGTATAGAAGATGAATATATAAACTTTGAAGGACTAGACAAATCTGCCATTGGAAAAATATTAAAATGGATACAAGCTAATTATGGTTACGCAAGTATTTTAACCGGAATATTCATTGCTATATGGCTGAAAGTGTTTTTTAAAAAATATGGATATAATTTTTTTGAAATGCTTGTAATGTTATGCTTTGCTCAAGGAATTTCGATGCTAATATTTGCTGTTTTTGCACTTGGAGAAGGCATTTTACATTTCAAATTACTAAACGCAGCAGGAATTGTTGGAATGATCTATTTAGTTTGGTCAATCGGAAATTTTTTTTTAAGCTAAGAAAATAGGCAATTATGTAAAATCATTAATTTCAGTACTTCTGGGAACAATAACATTCTATATTATTATTTTTGCAATCGGAATTACAATTGACATTATTACAAAACATTAAAAAATGGAAAAGAAAAAAGGAGTTAATTGGTTTTTTGTATTTATTGCATTTACCTTGGGCTTGACATTGAAAAAACACATTGACTTTAAAAACTTAACACTTAAGGAACCTTTTTTAGACACTCTTTACATTATCGTTTTTATAATATCTATTTACTTCATTGTAATAGACTATAAAAAAACACCTGAGAAATAAAATCGCATCTAAGATCACTTTCCGGAAATAGAAAGTTTATTAGTTCAATGGTCCAGATTGCTTTCAGGATTTTACTTCCTATCAATTTTATTGCTGGCGAACAGTTTTACGCTTTATAATCGCCAACTTCTCCAAGCCCTCACCATAATCTCATATTTTGTGTTAGCCCTTTAAAAACAATTTATGGGGTTTTATTTAATCGAAACTTCGTTCACTATAAGGAGCAATAACCTTTTGGTAAAACCAACGACCAATATAATGGTAATTGATGTATGTTCTAACACTGGGTATTGTGCAACTTCCTTTTGAACGCCCAAATGTTTTGATTTAATTTGTATATCAGTATACCAACGATATCCATCGAAGCAAGTAAGTTTATTAAATAAACCATCTAATATTAATTGAATCATGAAAGTATCAAAGTTAATTCCAATGCTACTATTGATAATTTTTTCCTCGTCAACTGTCATTGGGCAAAATGGCATATCAGATACAGTGATTACTCTTGTAAATGAAAATTTACCTTTGAATGATGCACAACATCCCTGTATCACACCTTCAGAGTATGAATTGCTAGAACAACAATGTGCTGAAAATATTAAATTTTTAGGCTTAGATAAAAATCTTCCTGAAAAGCAATTACTTCCCATAAGTGTTAGCTGGCCAATAAAAGCAGCAGCAGGCTTTACCGATTGCGACTACTATTTCATTGGTGCCTATGTTGATCAGAATATTGCAGCCACAGCTATAAAAGATTTCAATTGCGGAAACAATACCTATGATGGTCATCATGGAACTGACATTTCGGTGTGGCCATTTGGTTTTTATAAAATGGATAGCAGCTTGGTAGAAGTTGTTGCAGCTGCACCGGGAACCATCGTACAAAAAGCAGATGGAAACTTTGATCGCAATTGTGTTACGAACACGATGACTGCGAATTCAATTATTATTCAACATGCCGATGGTTCAAGGGCATTGTATTGGCATATGAAAAAGAATTCTGTTACGGCGAAGGCTATTGGCCAAACCGTGGTAGCTGGCGAATATTTAGGCGTGGCAGGAAGTTCTGGAAATTCATCAGGGCCGCACTTACATTTTGAAGTATGGGCAGGAAGCACAAACACCACCTATAACGACCCATTTGCGGGCACATGCAATACTTTGAATACCGCCTCTTGGTGGAGTGCTCAGAAACCGCATACCAATCCAGCAGTTATTAAGGTATCGGTAAATACCACCGATATTGTATTACCTGGTTGCCCAAATACCGAAACACCTAATGAGAGTTCGGTATATACAATTCCTTTTCAAGGAGCTGGACTTTCGCCAGGGTATGCAAAATTTTATATTTTTATTAGAGATGATGTTTCGGGCCAGTCGGCTGATTGTAAGATTCTGAATCCTAATGGCACCACATTTAATAGCTGGACTTATACTAGCACAACGAGTGCTAAAAATGCAATCAGAGGTTATAGCAAGCTGCTTCCAACTGTACCGGGGGTTTATACCTTTCAAGCAACTTATTATGGTAAGACTTGCAGTAAAACCTTCACCATAAAAACTGTTTCATCTGGCATTAAATCAAATACATCTTCGGACTTCACGCTGTACCCAAACCCTTCTGACGGAAAATTATATTTAAAACTTGGTACGAGTTCCCTGTCGGAAAATATTAATGAAATTGATTTTATAAATTCAGCCGGAGTGGAAACAAAAATTTCAAATATTTCATCTGATACGAAAGTTATTGAATTGAATTTAGCACCAGGAATCTATTTTTATATTATTAAAAGCAAAGACAATAGTCAAACAAATTCAGGTAAAATTATTATCACATGAAAAATATCCAATGGAGAGAAATCTTTAAATTCTTATCGGGGGCCTTCTTTGTAACTGCTGGCGCCAGCTGGTATTTCGCATGGTATAAAGTGGATCTTCCATTTATGGGAACCACCATGACGCATGAATTCTTAGCCTTTCGCGGCTTCCTTCATTTTATTTTATTTTTAGTTACCCTTTATTTTGGATTTTTTAGGAAGAGGAGTGATGATGGTAGACAGAAGAGGTAAGACCGAAGACAGTAAGATAGAAGACATATGACAGAAGACATATGACTGAAAAAAGTATTACGAGTAATTTGATTATATCAAACGATATCTCCGCTTAGAATTCTCGCGCTACACAATTTATCCTCTTATTGGGTGCTGGACCTTTAAAAATCAATTTCCTTGTATTATGTCCCCATAGGGACATTTGGTGGGTAGATATTAGATAGTTCTGAACTGACGTTCCATAGGAACGTTTGACTAGAAAATTCAATTCGATGGACACATTAATATAAAATCAAAACGGTTTTTTAAACGTTCCTACGGAACGTCGATTGGGGGTGACTTTTATGCTACCCACCAGATGTTCCGAAGGAACATAATACAAGAGTGAATGATAATTTTAAGATTGAATGATAGAAGATCTGGAATTATGTCCCCAAAGGGACATGAATACAGCAGTGATGATAATTTCGTAAGGCAGTCTAATTGACGCCCTCACTCTGAATTTCCCGCGTCCTATATCATATGTCGTTTGTCTCAAATCTCCAATCACCCTTTCAACAAAAACTTCACATCAACACCCATAGTATTGAGTCGTGTTTTGGTATTGTCGAATCCAAATACATCGAGGAAATTAAATCGGGTGACTCCCAAATTATAAAACGGACTGATGCTTATTCCTCCTCCCGCTTTTTTAGAAGCAAATTCAATACATGGAGAGAAATATAAATTGATATAATCATCTTTCACCTGGCGTTCAAATCCATTGAAACCTCCAATGTCTTTAATTTTTACACGCATATAATTAACTCCAATTCCCATATCCATTCGCAGCCATTTTGCAAGATACAAGCCTCCAACCACATTAATATTTGTTGAATATTCTGCTAGGTTGAATCTTCGTGCGGCAGTATCAGAGAGCGTTTCAGCTGCCAGCATAAATTGAAAATTCATGCTTATTTGGTAACTTCTTTCAACACCCAAAAATGCATTGAATGCAAGTCCGGGCGCTTTCACATGTTGTTTATACGAAGTGGTTAAATACAATGAGTCGGACAATGCAGGTTTTATCTTGTCGAAGGTGGGTTGATAATACTTTGCATAAACAGCCCCAAAACCCAAGCCCATATATGAACCTTGAGAAATTGCACATTTGAAAATGAGGACTAAAAACAAGGAGAATACTAATTTCATATAATTTAAGTTTCTTAAATAAAGTGTTGAAGATGGATTTCTAAATTACCAAACCTGCCAATCGAATAATAAATTCTCTCTGCGGTTGGTTGGTTTTTGGCGGCCAGCAGTAAGTTTCTGCACTTCGGCGCTTACATATTTTTTCAATTCACTGATGCTGGTCTTTTGATCGTTATTGGCATCTGCCTTATTATTTACCAAGGCTTGTAATACACAATACGTAAATACACCATTGGCCCATTGATCGCTTTCCAAAGCATATTCTTGTCCACCAGCAGCACTAATTACCACACTCCCATTGCCCTTGCTCAGATTGGCAAATATCTGTTGCATCAATTCAAAACTACTACTCAGCGATATATTATCAGCGCTCTCCAACAATTGCGATCCTTTGGTACGAGTTTCTTTTACCCCATCAGGTAAGACATCTTTCACCACCATATTTCCATCTCTATCTACCTCTCCACTATGACATGCATCGAGCAAGAGTAGTTTCTTTCGGGCGGCAATACAATCATACAAACCTTCCAAGTCCTCATATTTAATACCTTTGATGGCAGGGTCATGAAAATTCACATCATACGTTGCGTAATAAAAATCGAGGTTCTTACTCAAGAGTCCATGTCCACTAATAGCCATCACCACCATATCATTCACCATGGTGGAAGCAAGTCGTTGTTTTAATTTTAAAATATTATCGCGTGTGGCCGCTTCGTTGAGCAAGGTATCGATGATGATATTTGGATATTTTTTCTTCAGGGCTTTCGCCATATCCCGTATATCTTTCACGGTATATTTCAAATTGAAACTCGAATCTTGATAATGTGCAACAGCAATCCCAATAAAATAAACCTTGCTAGCACCCGAATCAATAAAATTCACTTCCGCCTCCATCGGAATACTCTCCACCCCTGCCTGGTTTAAGCACGATACAGATATTTTATTTCTGCCATTCATCAATCGAATATTTATTGATTTCTCTACGTAATGGGCATCGTCGGCCTTCGCATCCACTGTATAGGTGCCGCATTGAGGCACATCGTTGATATAAACTTGAATGGTTTTTATTTTCGACTGTTCATCTTTTGCGGTAACATATAACTCTAATTCTGGTTTGGTGGCATTGAGTGGAATGCTATAAATATTTTCGATATTGATTTCGGGGATATGAATTTCATCATTCAAACTCTCTTCTTTAATACCCGCCTTTTGCAAGCGTTTCTCATAAGCTTTCTTCAATGATTCAATTAGTTGCATATCGGCACATTTCAAACGCTCTAACACTTTATCTGGTCGATTATAGATTAGGTCGAATTGTGTAAAAGGATACATCGTATTTCCCTTTCTGAAAGCCAATCCAGCGGTTCCATATTTAGAGCAGGTATAATAGTTTTCGGGAGTTACAATAATATAATCTTCATCGCCAATAAGTAACATGGTGGCCAATTGCTCATAAGTGGTGCCATCCCAAATGATGATGCTCCCATCGGCACTGCTGCTCACTAAGTAGCGATTGCCCGCAGTATACGTAACGCTGGTTATTGCAGAGGCATGGGCATGCATTTGCTTTTCAATTTTCCCGGTTTCTACATTCCATATTCGGATAATATTGTCGGTGCTTGCCATGGCGATAAATTCACCGGTACTATCAAAATCGAGTGCAGTGATTTCGGGCGTTTCGGTAAAGTCGTCGCTATTGCTTTTAGGCAATACCAATGCTCTTTTTATCTCTAACGAATTTCGATCCCATACCACAATATATTTGGGTCGATCCATGGAAGCGGTAGAAAGTAAGAAATCTTTGTCCTGTAACATTCTGGCCGTATCCTTTTCATACGAGTTTTGTACATCGCTTAAGAAAGCACTTTGCGAACCATCGAGGCGGTCTTTGATGATGGCCGCTATATATATCTGAGAAGCGGCAAAAGGGCCGATATCATTGGCACTATAAGCAATCACCGATTTATATTTTGAGCCGATAGGCAAAATAGATAATTCATTGGATCCAAAGTCGGCGCTAAGAAACAATTCGTTATCGGGAGAAAAATAAGGATTGGTGATGAAGCCATACTCAAGTTTTTGGGTATTCCATATGCGATCGAAATTGGGCAGGCGATAAATCGTTCCTTCATCACTAGTTACACTGAAATATTTTCCATCCTTACTAAAGAGCAAGGTGCTTGCGTTCTCATTTGGATTTTTCAGCACATAGGTATTTTCTTTCCGATTCATGTCATAAACATAAATCTTATTCTTTTTCTCATAAGCCAGCAGAGAGCGATCGGCATTGAGCACATAGTTGCCTTCCATAGCGGGTACTAAATTCTCTGCAATGGCTTCGCCCTTTGCCTTTGAAAGGTCCCATAAGAGTAGTGCTTTATTATGATAAGAAACTATTTTTCCATCGTTAGAAATTTGAATTTTATTTACCCCTTTAGTATATCCTTTGTATTCGTGTAAGGCAGTACCCAATCGTACATTATATTCTGTAACAACAGTTCCAGATGCACAAGCTAAGTACATGCCTGCTTGCGAAAACTTGATGGCATCGCAATCGGGAAGTTGAAATTTATAATCGGTTTGTAAGGAATATAAATTCAAAATATGTACTCCATCCTTATTGGTGCAGTAGGCAACATATTGACCATTGGCAGAAATAGAAATGGCTTGAGAATAGCTTCCCATATAGGGAATGAAATTTAGTTTATGATATATGATTTGGTGGGTAGCCTTTTCCATGATAAAGAAATCACCACCATTATCTCCAGAGCCATCGCAACCTCCAATTAAATATTTACCATCTGCGGTCACCTCTAATGAGTTGAGATGTCCATATTCGGGCGGGATTCTAAGGGTATCGAAGTGAGTATAGTCGCTATCTTTAAAAATGTTTTTTACATAGATGGTTCCATCCCAAGCGCAGAAATAAACATTGTGTAATGTGTCGAAGCAGACATCGCCCATATCGCCATAATTCTCATAGCTTTGAAAAGAATGGTATACAGGAGGTTGGTTTCGCAAGTCCCACAGATTAAAGGTTCGATCGCGATTGGTGGCAGCCATGAAATAGCCATCTGGACTAAATACCGTTTGCGTAAAGGCGAATCCAAAGCCGTCGATGGTGTTCACACATTTGCCAGTATTGGTTTCCCATACTTTGATGGTTTGATCGTAGCTTCCAGAAATAAATTGTTGATCGTTGTTAGTGAAAGCAAGGGAGACGATTCCTTTACTATGACCTGTATAAGTACGCACTTGCATCCCACTTTTAAAATCCCAGAGGATGATGGTATTGTCGCTGCCACCGGTAAGCAGGTACAATCCGTTATGACTATAGGCAATAGCACCAACACGTTCGGTATGTCCTGCTTGAACTACCACTTCCGTTTGGGCATTTAAAATTTTAGCAGTACAAAAAATTGCACAGAGAATTAACTTTTTAAACATCTTAGTTTATATAACATGGTAAAAATAAGTAAAATAGATCAAGGTAAAATACCCTTTACTACGTATGTTTTAAGGATAGTACGCTGCTCATCTCTTCAATTCTTATAATTCTAAATATTTATTTTATCCCTCAAACTATTTGGCAATTTTAAAACTTCGGAGTACCCTATTATACATCATACCCATGTTAATCTGCTCGATTGTAAATGCTTCCTAGTTAAATGCATTAATTAAATTAATGGAAGAATTTAGAAGAAGTAAGTTTCTATTAAAAGTAAATATTATTGTCTCCTCATTAGCTGCATTTTATATCAATATCGGATTATCAATTATATATTGATATAAAATGAGTTTAGGATTGAAGTGATTTTAAGATAAAAATCTAATCCTCCATCCCCTTTACCACCACCACAAATTCGCCTTTGACGATGCCGTTTTTTAATTCGTGATGCACTTCGGTGAGGGTGCCGTTATATGTTTGCTCGTATATTTTGGTGAGCTCCCTCGATACACTGCAAGGGCGATCTGCACCGAAGAGCTCGGCAAATTCTAATAATGTTTTTAAGATGCGGTGTGGCGACTCATAAAAAATCATGGTGCGCTTTTCCTCCTTCAAATTTTGGAGTCGCGTTTGACGTCCTTTCTTCACTGGCAGAAATCCTTCAAACACAAAACGATCATTAGGAAGTCCGCTTTTTACCAAGGCAGGAACGAAGGCTGTGGCACCTGGAAGACACTCCACACTGAGCTTTTGAGCCAGACACTCGCGTACCAGCAAGAAGCCAGGATCGGAAATGGCTGGAGTTCCTGCATCGCTTACCAGAACAATATTTCGGCCTTCCGAAATTTGCTTCACTATATGTTGTACTATTTGATGCTCGTTGAAATTATGATACGATGAAGTGCGTTTATCGAGATTCAAATGCTTGAGTAAGATGCCCGTTTTGCGCGTGTCTTCTGCGTAAATAAAATCGGCATCACGAAGGCATTCGATGGCCCTCAGGGTGATATCGCCGAGGTTGCCTATGGGAGTTGGAACGAGGATGAGTTTGCCTTCCATTAACGTAATTGAAAATTCTGACCCAGATATACTTTGCGCACCATCTCATCATTGGCAAGCTCTTCCGCAGTTCCCGCCTTCAATATTTTACCTTCAAACAATAAGTAAGAACGCTCGGTGATGGTTAATGTTTCGTGTACGTTATGGTCGGTAATAAGTATACCAATATTTTTTTCTTTCAGCTTGGATACGATGGCTTGAATGTCTTCCACCGCTATAGGATCCACACCTGCGAAAGGTTCATCGAGTAAAATAAATTTGGGATCGGTAGCTAAGGCACGCGCAATTTCCGTACGACGGCGCTCGCCCCCACTTAATAAATCGCCACGACTGCGGCGTACCTTATGTAAATTAAATTCTGCGATGAGTGCTTCCAATTTTTCGTTGCGCTCGGCCTTGGTTCTATCGGTATATTCCAGGATGGCCATAATATTATCTTCAACACTCAGCTTTCTAAAAACAGAAGCCTCCTGTGCCAAATAGCCGATACCACGCTGTGCCCTTTTATACATGGGCAAATTGGTAATCACCTCGTCGTCGAGAAAGATATTTCCTTTATCGGGTTTTATCAATCCTACCGTCATGTAAAAGGTGGTGGTTTTACCAGCGCCATTGGGGCCAAGTAATCCCACAATCTCGCCTTGCTTCACTTCAATACTCACCTCATTCACCACCACACGGCGACCATATTGCTTCACTAAATTCTCGGTGCGTAAAATCATACGATACAAAAGTAACGGAATATTTTTAATGGGCGGAAGTTGATTTCACATGAGATGCTTAATAAGTCATAATTTTCCATTCCCTACTTTTAAATTCCTACTTTTGCCCTTGATGATTATTCCTCCATATCTCAAACCGGGTAGCACCATTGCAGTGGTAGGTTCGGCACGTACCGCCGATGCATCGCAGGTGGAAGCCTCAAAAAAATTGCTCGAGGCTCAAGGATTCAAAATAGTATTAGCACCCAATATCAGCAGTGCCATGCATCGCTTTGCAGGCACCGATACCGAGCGTTTACAAGCCTTTCAAGAGCTACTCGATGATGAACATATCGATGCCATTTGGCTGGCTCGTGGTGGCTATGGAAATGTGCGTATCGTCAATTCATTGATTTGGGAACAGTTTTTAAAACACCCAAAATGGGTCATCGGGTTTAGTGATTTCACTTATATACACTCCAAATTGAATCACCTGAGCGTGGCAAGTATCCATGCTTGTACGTTTGTGCAAATTCAAAAATTTGGACTCGCACATGAGAATGTAATCACAGCGCTTGAAACCTTACAGAATCAAGCCAGCAAATACACTTTCACTTCACACCCACAAAACCGCATGGGACAGGCTTCAGGAACCCTCGTTGGTGGAAACTTAAGCCTGATATGCAACTCCATTGGCACGGCAACGCAACTTAGTACGGATGGTTGCATCTTAATGCTGGAAGATTGCGATGAATATGCATACCATTACGATCGCATGTTACATCAAATGAAACGTGCAGGGATGTTAAGTCAGTTAAACGGATTAATTATTGGGCAAAGCACTTTCAAACCCGACCCTGATGAAATTGATTTCGGTTATACTTTACCCGAAATGGTGATGAATTTATGCAAAGAATTTAATTACCCCATTTGCTTTGAGGCCCCTTTTGGACATACTGAAAAAAATTATGCATTGGTATTGAATCATGGAATCAGCTTGACAGTAAGCGATTCAGAGGTCAGTATCTCTCAACAATAAATCTTAATTTCGCCACCTATCGTCGAATTGTTTTTTTATCAATTTGATTTACTTCATGAAACGCATTTTAGGGCAAAATCTAATTATCACTGTCATCTCCAAAACACTCTCGTTTTTGGCAGCATTTTACGTGATAAAAATTTTGAGCAAGGAAGATTATGCCATGTATAACCGTTTGCTGGTGATGCTTACCTTCCTACCCTATTTTGAAATCGCCATCAGTCGCGGGTTCTTCATAGAATATCCCAAAAGTTTACACAATAAAACCAAGGAAGAAAGTGAGCAATTGTTTCTTAATTATTCGATATTTATTTTAGTGGCTTACCTGATTTTAGGCGCTGTGATTTTTATTCAAGATATCCCTCAAAGCCTTTCCTTCTGCGCCATTGTATTCGGTCAGTTTTTGTTCACCAAATTTATTGAAGTGGCATTCACGTATTATAATAGCCATCTTAAGATGCAGCAAATGCTCAATATCAAGTATGTGACTGATATTGTAACACCACTCATCACCATTGCGCTGGTGTTCGCTTTTCAAAAGGCATGGAGTATATTTGCTGCACAAACTTTGGTGTATGCATGCATCATTATTTTTCTGATTTTCAAGAACAAGATTCATACTTCGACGGTGAAATTTAGCATGCCATTGTTTAATCGAAATATTAAGTTCCTGTTCACTGCCGGATTGCTAATTCATATCACAGGCTGGTTAGATATTGCCTTGTTGAATTGCGATAAAATCTTCATGACGAATATAGTTACTAATGCAGATACAACGGCCAACTATTGCTTTGCTTGGAATATTGCCAATTTCATTTTCATCATAGGAGCGAGTATCGTGGGGCCTTATTCGCAATATTTATTCAAGGACCTGGCCACCCAGAAATTTGAAGAAGCAGCATTACTCATCAGAAAATTAAACAAGCAATTGCTAATTTTAATGGGGGTGTGTTTGATTGGTGCACTCGTATGTTTCCCTGTACTGATTGGATTTAAATCATACGAGAAATACAATTCAACCTATCCTATCTTCTCCTTACTCATTTTTGGAAATGCCGCATTTGCCTTCATGGGAATTTATAAATATTATATCAATGCCATGAAATTAAACTCGTGGATGCTGGTACTCGAAATAATATTACTTGGTACGGCAGGACTGGTATTTTGGTATCTATACTCGCAAGGATATGCCCTCCATTATTTTGCATTGAGTTATACCATCATACAACTCCTTTTCTTTGCAGCATTGCTATTCAAGGTGAATCAAAACATCTCCACACATCGCTTAACTGCTATCGCAACAAAATAAATAATACGATTATTTTATCTCTCCATCGCAACCCATCAATACTTGTGGGCGACTCACGCCTGCATTGGGTTTCTCACCATTGCGTATTGCTTCATTCATTTTTGAAATAAACATGGCCCGCAGCTGAGAATTATTTTTTTCACTTTCGGCTTGTGCGTTATAATCAAAATAAATAATGCCATCTACCATCGTGTACAATGGCTTGGCATAAATGCTTAAAGGCATATCACTCCATAAAACGAGGTCGGCATCCTTACCAATTTTAATGCTTCCAACTCTTTGATCGATATGCAACATTTTGGCTGGATTCAAAGTGCAAAGTTTCAATGCTTCTTCAGCAGTCAAGCCACCATATTTCATGACCTTAGCAGCCTCCTGGTTGAGTCGGCGCGCCATCTCAGCATCGTCGCTATTCACTGCAACATTGAGTCCCGCACGCGTCATAAGTGCGCTATTATAAGGAATGGCATCATACACTTCGAACTTATATGCCCACCAGTCGGCGAAGGTGCTTGCATTGGCGCCATGGGCTTTCATTTTGTCGGCTACCTTGTATCCTTCTAAGATATGGGTGAAGGTATTCACTGTGAATCCCATGCTATCGCCTACATGCATGAGCATATTGATTTCACTTTGAACATAACTATGACAAGTAATAAATCTTTTCTTATTCAAAATTTCTACCAGGGCATCCAGTTCTAAATCGCGACGAGGAGCGGGTCCTACACCTTTATAATTTTTCCATTGTAGTTCATACGTCTTGGCTCTTCCAAATGCATCATACATCACTTGCTCCACGCCCATGCGGGTTTGCGGGAATCGCACCGTTTGCCTGTCGCCCCAGTTACTTTGCTTTACATTTTCTCCCAATGCAAATTTGATGAAACCATCCCAGCCTTCAAATTTCATTTGCTCCGCATTTTTACCCCAGCGTAATTTGATCAATTGTGTTTGTCCACCAATGGCATTGGCACTTCCATGCAATAAATGCGAAGTAGTAACACCACCGGCCAACTGCCGATAGATATTAATGTCTTCAGGATACACCACATCGCCAATACGCACTTCGCTGGTAACACTTTGCGTGCCCTCATTCACATCACCCGAAATGGCAATATGTGAATGTTCGTCGATGATACCCGGTGTTAAATGAAAGCCTGTGCCATCAATAATTTTTGTTTGTGCAGGCGCGGTGATATTTTTTCCAATCTGCGCTATCTTTCCATTCACAAGCAATACATCGGTTTGAGATAAAACTCCGGTGGTTTCGTTGGTCCATACGGTCGCATTCTTTATTAAAATATTTTGTGCTGCTAGCAATTTATTATTACCAAAATCGGTGAATGGATACACCAATGCATTCATTGGAATGGAGTCGATACTGCTTGCTGGGGTATTCTTTATTTCGAGGTATGGTGATTTCTGAATGGCTTCCCAGCTCAGGTTTTCAGCACCGATATTACCATTCCCTTTGAACTTGTGTTGTGCATTATCGTACCATCCGCTCAATACATATTTGAGATGATTGATTTCAAAAACAATGGAATACAAATTCCCTTCCTTCTCAATTTTGGCATCTACTGAATCCCCTTGGAATATTTTTGCTTTTGGCTGACTTGCACTGGTGCCGACAATATTCATGGTCATTGAATTATTGCCAGCATTGAGTTGATATACCCCTCTGATTTCAAGAGTATTCATATTGTTCAATACTAGTGATGCTCCACGCACCCAGCTCTCATAAATGATGGTACTATTATCGAAGATATTTCCAGAACTGATAAAAAAGTTGGCAAGCATTCCTGCTTTCAAACTTCCAACCGATTCGCTTATATTTAATAAAGCGGCAGGACCTTGGGTAAGTCCTTTGAGGGCATCCTGCTCAGGCAATCCGCGTTGTACTGCTTTTCTTAAATTAGATAAAAAGGTGGTTGCATCGCATCCATCACTTGTGATACAAAATGGAATATTATTTTGTTGCAGGTAAAATAAATTACTTGGAGCATAGTACCAGAGCATCATATCGGTGGTACTAATTTGCTGTACATCGAATGCATCTTCTGTACGAAATGGTGCAGGGAAATTCACAGGAACGATGAATGTTGCTTGCGCTGCTTTCATCTCCGCGATGCGCTGATATTCGCTTCCATCGGTTTTGATGATATATTGTATTTTAAATTCATCTCCAATTTTATCGGCTCTGAGTACGTTCCATTTATCGCCAGCTTCAAAAAACTGAGGCAAATTTTGTTGCTCGTTGAAAGCTTTTAATGACAAGTCGGTTTGCTCCGATTGTAATTTATACCATTGCGCATCGTAGTATGTTTGACGTAATAAAGCAATGCTCCCCATGAGGCTCGATGGATAATCCTGAGAACTACTCCCTTTATTAAAACTATAATTAGCACCTGCTTTTTGTTTGATGATTTCTTCATTCTCACGAGCATGCCCGAGGGTAACAACACTGCCGGTGCCTCTAGCAATGCCATCATGCTGAAAAGTATATACTGCTCCAAATCCCGCCATACGTAAGCCATCAGCGGCCTTTCCATCTTTCGAAAAAACGTTGATAGCATCGGCCTCTGGGCGTATGGCTTCATTCCAGCAATAGGCCCCTTTTTTATTGCTGATGTATTGAGGTCGGCCACCATTGCCTTCGCGTTTCACATCGGGCATTCCGTAATTAGAAAAGGCATCGATGAAGGCAGGGTAAATAATTTTACCAGAGCAATTTATTTCTACGGCCTCTTTAGGTAATGCAGTATTGGTGCCGATACTAATAATCTTATCAGCTTTCACCAACATGGTTGCATTCTCTACACGCGTATTATAACTAGTATAGATGGTAGCATGGGTAAATGCGTAAAGGGTATTGATTTCATTCTTCACACCATTCACTGGAAAGGTTGTTTGTGAATTTGCATGAAAAGTAATAATCAATAAGGTCAGACAAAGTAGAATACGCATAGGATATATTTTGAGGAGGCAATTTATTGAAAATTGTCAAATATAATTTATTGTATTTTTCTTTCAATTTTACCTGCAGCACGGATTCCTTCCTGGCCCTTTATCATCAAGATATTTAATTTAATTCAATGAAATAGTAATAAAAAGAAGACACTTCAAGATTTTTTTGTGTAAAAATAAATTAATGTAAAAATGACACAAAAGCCTAAATCACCTCATTTATTGAATCGATATTTTCACGTATATTTGTACATTCACCTATAGTTTAATCGTTGCATTTATGAGGCTAAGAATCGTATATCTTTTCTTTTTAAT
>CANLPK010000037.1 GCA_947492885.1 Bacteroidota bacterium | reverse complement strand
GATTAATCGCGTCTCTACAATCCAAACCGACGTTTCAATCCAAACCGACGTTTCAATCCATTAATTAATTCAGATCTGTAGAAATTTTTTTCAGGTTGGGAAAATTTATCAATTTCTCAATTCTTAGGATTCATTTTAATATAATTGCTGATTCGATTGAATTCTGTTTCATTTCTAATAATATGGTCATGAAAACGAGTTTGCCAATTAAATTCCTGATGAAATTTATGTATTTCGAAGGCGCATCGTCCTTTATACCATCTGACAATACGCGATAAATTTTCATTTAACATAGGATTTTTATTTCCGGCAAATCCACCGATAGAAATACTTTCGGCAGGCGGAACCGAATCTTTTAATTCAGGTATCTAGCGTTAAATTGGTTTATTTATTACTATTATTCCATGTATCTGATTGGGCATAACTACAAATAATTCCAATTTCACAAATGGAAACTGATTTAGAATTTCATACCAATAGGCTTCAGCAGTCTTACCCATTTCGGATAATACCATTTTATGATTTTTGATACACCCAAAAAAATGAATCCTGTTTTTAGTGCAAATGGTAATGAAATAGGCGGCATTGTTGGCATAATCCCATCCGGCAAGCCTCACAGATGGTATGCGATATTTATTTTGATATTTTCCCATTTTTATTCTTTGATGAATCATTGGATTCGGATTGTAAATAATATATTGACCCAACTCAATGAATCAATCCAATTATCTCAATATTTCCTAATTATTCAGCATTACAATATCTGCAATTTATGCTGCAACAATTGAAAACCTATAATTAGATAAATTTATCCTCAGAAGATTAATGAAAATTTAGTATCAGTAAACGAAAATGTACTATATAACAAACCCTTAGTAATTCATTACCAATGAAATGATCTTTGATGGCTCATTCCATCCACGTTTTAATCCAAATTCATAACACGATTTTGGTTCGCATAAATGAAACTGCTTGGCAAGTGGCTGAATGGTTTCTAAAAGTAAATCCAAGGACCATTGGCCTTTCAATCGTTGGTTTCGGGCATATAAAAATGTTTTCACAGCCAAATATTCTATGGCAATATTAATCATAGCAGGATACCACTTGGAAGGCGTTAATCCCAATGGAAAAAGTACTACACTCAAACGCGCATGAATCCAATTTTTGAGAAATGGCTTCATGGTTTTTTCATTTTGACCCCAGCATTCTTTTATCCGCAAATAATTTTCATGTACATGAGATGGCTCATCGGTAGGGCTTCCCAGCTCTTCATCTACAATTTGTAAAATCGAAAAATAGCGCGTACGATTTCCATAAATCAATTCATAAATTAATTGTAATAGGTTCATGGTTTCCTCCTCCTGGTTGAGGTAGGTGGCGCTGGTGAGCATGGCTCTTAATTTCTCTGCCGATTTAATTTTAAATATGCGGGTATCGGGCCAGGCATGATTTTCTGCATCCCATTTGTTGAGTGGGTATAAGGCCATCAATAAAATGGATATCATTTCATCGGGCGTTGTTCCTGCATCATTAATACATTCCTGGGCTGCATGATACCAATCGATAGGGTTGATTTTTATTTCATCGAATGGGAGCTGCGGCTTAAATACCGCTTCGGGCGTGCGTTGCCTGGTGATGCTATCCCATTTTATAAAATTAGTATAGGATGTGCTCTCTAATGCCAATCGCAAACTTTCGGGGCAGGCCAAATTCGCGGTAACTAAAAAATCATCTTGGTATGCTGTGATATTCTTAGGAAACGATTGGCATATATCGGGTAACATCGCTTCTCCATATTTTTGATGCACTTTACAACGCCCTTCGCATAAATGAATGCAATCGCCTTCATGTGTCCTCCGCATCTGAAACTCATTATCATCGGAGGGCTCAATGCTATCAATTAATTCGGGTGCATGCGCTTGCATGTATTCCTTATTTTTATTTGTAACTGTAATACCCCATTGCGAGCAGCAGGTATCGGGACATTTCTCCATGAGGCAGTTAAATGCTTGTAGGTAGTGTAGCTGCTGCATGTAGAATATTGAAGTATATTAGTTTAGGTTTTTGATAATGAACAAATCGGAAAAAACAAGATGCAATAAATAAAATCTTACGAATTGAAATAACTTAGGTTTGAATTACACCCACATTAAACGGACGTGTTATCGGCGCATGATTGGCTGCTTCAATACCCATGCTAATCCAGGTGCGTGTTTCCAATGGATTGATAATTTCATCTACCCACAAGCGAGCCGCTGCATAGTAGGCAGTGGTTTGTTTTAGGTAACGTGCATTGATCTCGGCCAACAACGCATCTTCTTCTTCCTTGGTGGTATCTTTCTTATTCGCTAATTGAATTTGCAATAATGTTTTCGCGGCTTGAGCACCACCCATTACGGCGATTTGTGCAGTAGGCCAGGCCACAATGAGCCTTGGGTCGTAGGCTTTGCCACACATGGCATAATTACCTGCTCCATACGAATTGCCAATGATGATTGTAAATTTAGGCACCACAGAATTTCCAACAGCATTTACCATCTTAGCACCATCTTTAATGATACCTCCCATTTCACTTTTACTTCCAACCATAAAACCTGTTACATCTTGCACGAATACCAAAGGAATTTTTTTCTGATTACAGTTTAAGATGAAGCGTGTTGCCTTGTCGGCGCTATCATTATAAATCACGCCTCCAATTTGCAATTCCCCTTTTCCATTCTTCACTACTTTTCTATTATTGGCAACGATTCCTACTGCCCATCCATCAATACGAGCATAGCCACATACTATTGTTTTTCCATATTCTTCTTTGTATTCATCAAACTCGCTATTGTCGACTAGGCGATGAATAATTTCTTTGGTATCATATTGCTTCGAACGATCGGAGGTAACAATATCAAACAAATCGATGGGATTTAATTTTGGCGAATGGCTTTCGCTTCTATTGAAACCCGCCTTATCATAATCACCAATTTTATCCATGATGCTGCGAATGCGATCGAGGCATGCTGCATCATTGGGCATTTTATAATCGGTAACCCCACTCACTTCGCAATGTGTGGTGGCACCGCCTAAAGTTTCATTATCTACATCTTCACCAATCGCAGCTTTTACGAGGTAGGAACCTGCTAAGAAGATACTTCCGGTTTTATCTACAATCATGGCTTCATCGCTCATGATGGGAAGGTAGGCTCCGCCTGCAACACAGCTACCCATTACGGCGGCAATTTGTGAAATACCCAAACTACTCATCTGCGCATTATTACGAAAGATGCGACCGAAATGTTCTTTATCAGGAAAAATTTCATCTTGCAAAGGCAAGTAAACGCCTGCGCTATCCACCAAATAAATGATGGGTAATCTATTTTCAATAGAGATCTCTTGAGCGCGTAAATTCTTTTTACAAGTCATCGGAAACCAAGCGCCTGCCTTTACTGTAGCATCGTTGGCTACAACAATACACTGTTTGCCACTCACGTATCCAATCTTCACAATAACACCGGCCGCAGGGCAACCTTTTTCTTTCTCATACATTTCATACGCAGCGAAGGAACCTATTTCAATACTCGGCTTGTCTTTATCGAGGAGGTAGGCTACACGTTCACGAGCCAACATTTTCCCTTTTTCCTTTTGTTTGGCAGCAGCCTTTGCGCCACCACCTTGGTGTATGGTATCTAACTTCGTGTTGAGATCTTCGATGAAATTTATCATGTGGCAAATATAAGAAGGAAAACAAAGGAAAGGTGCAAAAAGAGGGGCTTTCGGAGAAAATCAAAATCAGGAATTCATTGCAAATTTTATTGTAATGAAATGCTATATTTCAAGTTAGGGAAGTTGAATTAATCTCAAATAAATAAGCTGAAGAGCTTAATTCAATAGGTGATAGATGGCGTGAAAATCAACACCCGATTCGTTGAGGGGCATCAATGCTTTATTTCTAAGAACAGTATCTAATTTACGAATATCAAAGGTTTGATTAAATTTCGAGTAGGTGTTTTTAACCATCTTCAAAATTTCTGCTTCATCCACCTGGTCTTCGAGGTCAATTACATAAGAATCTTCGGCTATATATAAGAGGATGGTATCGTTTCCGTTTAAAAATTTATAGCTAAAACGGCAGGCAATACCCTTTTTATCGGCTGCCCTCTTTGGCATTACATCGAACATTACCTTCGATGAAATGACATCATTTTCAGAGAAATTTATTGGTGGGATATAAATCCATTCGGTAACAACTAAGTCGGTTTGTTCAATCATTTTGTGAGCAGCAATTGTGCTGGCAATTTAGGGAATCTGTATAATATCTTAGTTACTTGTTATTGGGTGATGAAACGAATATTATCTCAAAAAAAAAGCACCTCAAATGAGATGCTTTTTAAGTTTTATGAGCGTATTAAACACCTACATCATGCAATACACTTTCTTTGATGTATGGATGATTTACAGGAGCTAATTTCTCTTTGCTTAGGGCATTGAAGAATACGTAGATGAACATACCGAAGAATAAGAAGATAGAACCAAATTCCATCATTCCGAAGATGCTTCCATAATCGCCAGTAACACCAGGCATAATCATCAAGTATAAATCGTTCCATTTACCAATTAAAATGGCCGCACCAGCGATGATCACTGTATTTGGGTTACGCTTGTTATTACGGGTCATTAAAATTAAGAATGGAGTTAAGAAATTCAATAATAGATTCGCGATGAAATAAGGCATGTAGTGGCTAGTCCAACGTGCATTGTAGTATACCACCTCTTCTGATAAGTTGGCATACCAAATCAATAAGTATTGTGATACCCAGATATAAGTCCAGAAGATTGTAAATGCAAACATGAATTTACCCAAATCGTGTTTGTGCTCATCGTTTACATGTTTGAAATATCCTTGTGCTTTAAGGTAAATTAAAAGTAAATGGATTGAGGCCAAGGTGCTTACCCATAATACCGCGAAATTATAAATTGAGAAGATGGTTGAGAACCAGTGTGCATCGATACTCATGATCACCAACCAAGCGGTGATTGAGAAAGTGAAACCGAAGAAGAAAATCCAGAATGCAGAAGCAGCAACACTTTTATCATACCATTTGGTATTGGTGATATCGCCACCAGCTGATAAGTTTGGATTGTCGTTATCTTCTGCGTTACTCCATACTTTTAAACGATTTTGTATATAGTACCATATTGCAAAGAAAACAGGTAGTGCTCCACAATAAAACCATACATTTAAGAAAGCTGATTTCCCAGCTAGAATTTTATCATAGTTGGCGCTACCTTTTTCGGTAATTCCTGGCAACGACCAATGGTAATAATGTGAAATTCCTACGCCCCATACTCCTCCAATCAAAACTAGGAATATTGCACCCAATGGAAGGTATGCCGACATGGCTTGAGGGATACGCATGAAGCCTACATGCCATCCAGCATTTGCTACATTTTTCACTGCTACGAAGAACAATCCACCACAACCCAATAAGAAGGTATAATAAGCACCCAATAAAAGGTTTGCCCATAAACGCTTGGTATTAAGGTCGCCGTGTTCTTCGGCATGCTCAGGTGCAGCAGCTTCAGCCGTTACCACATGTTCGGTAGCAGTAGCATGTGTTGCAGTTGATTCGTTTTTACCTGTTAAGTAACCAACAGCTAAGAGAACGATACCCAAAACAATGAGAATGTAGCTAAACATTTTTTGTTTTGAGGTGAACTCAAATTGTTGATTCGTTATTTCAATATTGTGGTTTCCGTGTGCCATGTATCTTGTGTTTCTTTGAAATTGAACTTCGGTGTAATAGTATTCTTAATTGAGTATTTACCCGATTATTTTTTGTAAAAATCGAGGTATCCCTCTTCTTTTAAATCTAATTTAACTGAATTGCTATCTGCTTCATGTGCTAAATAGTTAACATAGTGTATCACTTTCCAACGTTCTTCAGGTGATAAGTTAGTACCATAAGCACCCATGTTATTTTTCCCGTAAGTAATACTAAAGTATTTTGCTCCATCAGCCAATTTCTTTATTTGATCAGAAGTATATGATGGCGGAGGTGGGAACTTGTCGTCTTTAACGATTGAACCATCGCCTAGTCCTTTCGGGCCGTGGCATACGATACAATTGATATCGAATAAACGTTTTCCTTCCTGAATATTTTCCAAAGTACTTGGAATGCTTTCGGGGCAAGTTACTTCTTTGGTTGCCATACGATATCCTGTAGTATCGTTATTGTATGGGAAGTAGTAATCCAATTTACCACGTGCAATGGTATTATCTACTGGGGTCCACATATGCATGAAATTCTTGGCAGTATCTTTTTCCAGCATGCGGTAGGCTTCAGGGCCTTTGGCATAATACATATCGGGAGCATACTCATATCCAGCGAAGTTTCCTCCTGATTGAGTACACGACGCTATCACCGTTAATGCTATGATTCCTGCAACTATTTTAATTTTGTTATACATTTTCTGAAGGTGCTGATTTGTTTGTGCTACTATAATTTTTCTCGCTTCTTTTAATACTTATTTAACGCTTGCCATCATCTCTACTTGCTTAACATCCAAGGCGCCATTTTGTTTCATTAGGTTGGTCACTTCATCAATATTCAAGTGCTTGTTTTCCATATCGAAGCACATGATGAAATGGTCATCTGATTGACGGGCTTCCAATACTGTTTCGCGAACACCGAAGATGGTACGAGCGCGAAGGAAGAAGGTGATACCCATTCCGTAAGCGGTACATAAAACGGTTAACTCAAAACATACTGGCACGAAAGATGGCACTGCCAATTGCGCAGGTTTACCACCAATATTCATTGGCCAATCGAATACGTTGGTATAGTATTGTAAACTTACTGCTAATAAGAAACCAGTAAGTCCCATACAAAAGGCAACGATTCCAAGGCGTGAACGTTTTACATTCATGGCGCGATCTAAACCGTGCACAGCGAATGGTGTAAAACAATCTAAGATTTGATTGCGGGTGGAACGCACGGCATATGCTGCATTCAAAATATCATCTGGATGATTAAACACTCCGTATATAAACTTTCTATTTTTTCTCATGGGTGATGAGGTGGATTATATTATTTAAGATTGGTTTCTATTAATGTGCTACTACTTCTTTATTATGTCTTTCGGGAGCTGGCATTACCGATTTTACTTCACTGATTGCAATTACTGGTAAGTATTTACTGAATAAGAAATACAAGGTAAAAAAGATACCGAATGTTCCTGCGTAGATACCAATTTCAGTGATTGTAGGTGAGTAATCGATCCAGCTTGATGGTAAATAATCGCGGTGTAATGAGGTTACGATAATTACGAAACGCTCGAACCACATCCCTACGTTTACTACTGCTGCTATTAAGAATACGAACCATGGTGTGGTACGTGCCCATTTATTCCAGAATACCTGAGGAGCAATTACGTTACACGTCATCATACTCCAGTATGCCCACCAGTATGGACCAGTCATACGATTTAAGAATGCGTATTGTTCGTATTGAACACCTGAATACCATGCCACGAAGAACTCTGTGATATAAGCCAACCCTACCATTGAACCGGTAAGCATGATTACTTTACACATTGCTTCAATATGACCGATGGTGATATAATTTTCGTAGTTCATTACCTTACGTGCTACCAATAACAAGGTAAGCACCATTCCAAATCCTGAGAAGATTGCACCAGCAACGAAGTATGGAGGGAAGATGGTTGTATGCCATCCCGGTACTACCGAGGTTGCAAAGTCCATGGATACAATGGTGTGAACCGATAATACCAGTGGCGTTGAAATACCAGCTAAAATCAAACATACCAATTCGTAACGAGCCCAGTTGCGAGTACTTCCATTCCATCCCACTGCTAAGAAGGCATATACCTTACGAGCCTTTCCGGTGGCACGGTCGCGCACTGTTGCGATATCCGGAATTAAACCGATATACCAGAACAGTAATGAAACCGAGAAGTATGTTGAGATCGCAAATACGTCCCATAATAAAGGTGAGTTAAAGTTTACCCACAATGAACCGAATGCATTAGGCAATGGCAATACAAAGTATGCCAACCATACACGACCCATGTGGAAGATAGGGAATAAACCGGCACAGACTACCGCGAAGATGGTCATCGCTTCTGCTGAACGGTTTACACCGGTACGCCATTTCTGACGAAATAATAACAAGATCGCGGAGATCAAAGTACCAGCGTGACCGATACCGATCCACCAAACGAAGTTGGTAATATCCCAAGCCCATCCAACTGTTTTATTGATACCCCATACCCCGATTCCTTTGAAGGAGGTATATGCAATACTATAAACGCCAATGGCTGCTAGAATCGCTGAAATGGTAAATCCCACGCGCCATTGTGTGCTAGGTTTGTTCTCAATTGGTCGGCAAATATCATCAGTGATATTGTGATACGTTTTTCCGCCGGTTACAAGTGGTTCTCTTATTGGTGATTCGTACATGATTTTATGCTAAACTTTTAATCTGGTGGTATATTATAATTATACTTTACTGATTTAATTATGAATTTTGTTTTTCGTCGAACGTGTTACGTACTTTTCCCATATACTTAACGCTTGGTTGTACACCAATATCTTCAAGTACATGATATGAGCGCTCGTTGTTAAACAATTTGTGAACGTCGCTATTTACATCGTTAACATCTCCAAATACAATCGCTCCTGAAGGACATGTTTGCTGACACGCTGTTTTCACATCTCCATCGGCCATTCCACGGTTTTCGCGTTTTGCAAGCAATTTCGCATCCTGGATACGTTGGATACAGAATGAACATTTTTCCATGACCCCACGTGTACGAACGGTAACATCAGGATTGATAACCATCTTACCCAAATCGTTATTGAAATGGAAATCGAAATTATCATTATCGTTGAAACGGTACCAGTTGAAACGACGTACTTTATAAGGACAGTTATTAGCACAATATTTAGTACCAATACAACGGTTATAAGTCATTTGATTCAAACCTTCTCCGCTATGAGTAGTTGCTAATACTGGGCAAACCGACTCGCAAGGAGCGTGACCACAATGTTGGCACATCATTGGCTGGAATCCTACTGATACATTTTCGAATGCTTCTTCAGTGATTTTCTCGTTGGCGTCTCCATCGTTATTGCTATCTACCTTCAAATCTTTGTAGAAATCAGCACGGTATCTATCGGCCGATCCATCCTGAGTGAATTCGTTGAATGTGAAGTAACGGTCGATACGCATCCAATGCATTTCACGTCCGCGCATCACTTGATCTCTTCCTACTACAGGCACATTGTTTTCGTTGTTACATGCTACCACGCAACTTCCGCAACCTGTACATGCATTCAAATCGACAGCCATTACCCATTTGTGTCCGCGGTAGTCGCGATCTTCCCACAGTGAAATTACTTCTACTTGTTTTTGGAAAGTTTTAGGATTGGCAGTGAATTTACTTAATGAAGTAGAACGGTAGTGATCTCTACCTTCTAAGGTATGATGTGTTTGTGTTTGAGCTAAGGTATAGCTTCCTTTGGCTTTTTCGATGCTAGCTCCGTAAGAAGTATAGCTGAATGAACCATTTGCGAAAGTAACCATGCCGTATACATTTTTACCAACCACTTCGGCAGCAACACCTTCTTTATCGAAACGAGGGCGTCCGTATCCTACAGCGATGGAAACCGTATTATTAGCTTGTCCTGGCTGACGTAAGAAAGCGATTTCTGTAGCTACATTACCGGCTTTCAAACTCACTAAATTACCATCTTCCAAGTTATTTTTGCTTGCAAATACGATAGAAGAAGCTACATAATTATCCCAGGTAACTTTAGAGATAGGATCTGGCAATTCTTGTAACCAAGGGTTATTGCTCAGTCTTCCTTCACGTACTCCTACCTTCTTATATAATACAACTTGTAATTTGCCTTTGTTATCGGCATCCACTTTAGCAAGGTTGGCAGCCACAGTATTCAAATCAGCTTTAGCTTCCACTGCTGGAGCTACTGAAGTAACCGCTGCAATTTTCACTGCATCCTTAGTAGTCGGTTTTAGATCTTCAACAACTGAAGCACTACCTGAATCCATGAATCCTTTTTCTACCAAGGCGTTGAAGTTGAGGTCCTTCACATTGGCAGCCCAATTTTCTTTGATGAAGCTATAATAATCTTTCGCTACACCTGCCCAAACCAAAAGCGACTCTTGTGCTTGGCGGGTATTGAAGATGGGGTGTATTGTTGGTTGGGTTAAGCTGTATTGTCCAGCCATGGCTTCATGGTCGTTCCATGATTCGAAGCTATGGTGATCAGGCATTACATAACCACAATCCATTGCTGTTTCGTCGTGAGCAGTAGCAAGCGATATTGCAAGTTTTGCTTTCTTCAATCCAGCTTTGAATTTCTCTGCGTTATAATAGTTGTATGATGGGTTGGCACCGTAAACAATCACAGCTCCAATTTTTCCATCATTCAAATCAGAAACGAATTGCTCCATTTCTGCATCATTACTCATTTTTTGTTTTGAGTAGTTGTTCAAATCGATGGTGCTACCTACGTTTCCTAAAGCGGAGTTGATGGCGTTTACCAATAATTGAACATCGATATCATTGCTTCCACTAACTACTAAAGACTTGCCTTTATTGGCTAATAATTCTTTTGCAGTATTCTCAACCATATTCACTGGACCTTCGATGGCAGCAGCGGCTAGGGTTGGTGCTCCTGTTGAAGCAGCAATTTTATTGTATAGGTTTAATAAGTATACACCCTCTTGAGATGGTGTGATAGGAATACGAACGTCGGCATTCGAACCAGTTAATGATAAGTTGGTTTCGAATTGAATATGACGACTCATTCCGTTTACTGCTTTACGACCTGCAGTATATTGTTGTGTGAATTGTACTGGTGAAATCCAAGTTCCTAAGAAATCGGCACCGAAGCTTACAATTACTTTGGCACGATCGAAGCGATATCCTGGAATTACTGCTTTACCAAATGATTTCTCGTTGGCAGCAATGATTGCATAGGATGAAAACTCTTCGTATTGTACGTGCTTGGTAGTAGGGTATTTCTTAGCAAATTCGCGAATCGCAGCTAATGTGCTCGGGCTATTGATACTTGATGATAATACCACGATGCCATTTCCAGCAGCGTTCACTTCGTCAAGGGTTTTGGTAATTTCCTTATCAAGGTCGGTGATAGCGATGCTTTCGGTACCTTTCAATGGACCTTCGTAGCGTGCTTTATCGTAAAGGCTTAATAATTCGGCATGACCTACAGCACATAAAGCGCCGTTATTCATTTTGTGATCCGGATTACCTTCTATTTTTACTGGGCGTCCTTCGCGAACTTTCACGATGGTACCACAACCTGCGCCACAGGCATTACAAGTAGAAGAGTACCAATTGGCGACTCCCGGAACTACATCGGCAGGTTTAAATGTATAAGGAATCACATTTCTAATCGGGGCTTTATTACAAGCTGCCAAGATGGCTGCCGAAGAAACGGTGAAACCGAAGTATTTCAAGAAATCGCGACGAGTGGAAGATAACTCGTAAGTCTCTTCTTTGAAAGCTTCATTCATTGGAATACCTTCCATGAATTCATTGCTTTTACGTTGAAGGAACTCAGGGGAGTTGTTTAGTTCTTCTAAACCTTTCCAGTATTGATTATTGCTCATGTTATTGGTCTGTGGGCTGTGATCTGAGGGCTGTTGTTAGTGTTATCCGTATTGATTTTTGAAAGGTTAATATCTTTTCAAAAATTCAACCGGTGATTTTTTACTTTAAGGTATTAATAATGACATTTACCGCATTCTGTACCTCCGTTTTGTTCTTCGGTCCATTTTTCACCATCTTTCAAACGTTTATGAATTTCATCATAATATTTGTTTCCAGCTACATCTACGTTGGTAGTACGGTGACATTCGATACACCATCCCATTTGTAAGGTAGAGAACTGTTGAACCACTTTCATAGTTTGAATTTGACCGTGGCAAGTTTGACAAGTAACCTTACCTACTTTCACGTGTTGAGAGTGATTGAAGTAAGCCAAATCGGGTAGATTATGGATACGAACCCATTTCAAATCTTTAGGTTGGTATAGATATTTTTGAGAATCAGGATCCCAACCGGTTGCAGTATATATTTTCTTGATTTCAGGAGAAATCTGACCATTGTATTTGGCAGTAGCTTGCACATATTTGTGGCAGTTCATACAAGTACCTGCCGAAGGGATACTAGCGTTTTTTGATTTCTCAGCAACACTATGGCAATAGCGGCAGTCCATTTTGTACTGTCCGGCATGCAACTGATGCGAGAATTTAATAGGTTGATCGGGTTGGTAACCTTGTTGATTTCCAATTTTGAATGAATACCAAAATCCATAACCTCCCAATAAAACGAGACCAATCATCGTTACTGCAATGAGTCCGATAATTTTGTTTAGATGGAAATACCACGGTCTGAAAGTGTCAACAATCCAATCTGGATCGGGGTTTTCTGGGAATTTACTGTTAATTGCTTTGGTGAGATGCCCTCTGATGCGAAGCAGGAAAATGATTATCAGCAGAAGAACAAGGGCTAAAATATTATAAATATTCATATATTGAGTGATACTTTCTACGCGCCTAAGCGATTGATTTTGTATGTATTATTGAATTGTAAAATAAATCTTACAAACCTATTTTTTTGGGGACGAAATTAAGGTAAAATGCAAGACTGTAAATAGCTGTTAATATATTTTTTATAATTTAGAATGAATTTAAATAAGGTTTTTTTATGCTTGTTTTTAATTGTGAATTTGTGGAAATAAAAAATTTAAAATTTAAAATCTTTTCATTCAAAAATTAAAATACTAATACACCTACCCCAATTCCAAAAAGTGCATAGGAACTAACTTGCCATCTGCGAGCAATATATTCATCGAGTGTTTCCTGATCTGGATCTTGAAAATGCAAATTGGTTTCTAGGCTAGGAGTAAAATAAAGAAAATCGTTAATGAAAAAATTTGCGCCAAAACCAAAATGGAAAGTGAAGAAGTTGGTAGTATATTCCTTGAAACCATAATTAATACTATAATTCAGAGGATCTGTCTCTTTCATTCTTTGAAATGCCAATCCTAGACTTATATATTTCCCAAGTGGCGCGATGTGGTCGCCCAAAAATAATTTTGTATGTACTTCAATTGCGGTAGCATTTAATTTAGCCATAGGATAATCATTATTATAATCATAAAAACCCATGCTTCCAAGGCAACACGATAAACCTAGCATCGTTTTATTGCCAACAGCATATTCGCCAGCAATTCGTGTAAAGTTATGAAAATTGACATAGGGTTCGGATCCATATTTAGGTGAAAATTCTCCCCAAGCAGGCGATCCCAACAATTCGGTAACAGAAACAGATAAACGCTTTCCAAGATAACCAGGTACTTGCGAATTTGCAATAAGAAAACTCGATATAAAAAGAGTTATAAAAAGTAGTGTTCTCATTATATTTTTTTCAGGTTTAAGAAGTAAGCATATAAATGTGATTTCAATTCGAAGTTAGAACTCCTCACCGATGATAATTGACGCGATGCATCTACCAATCTGTCTTTTTTAAAGTTAAAAGTAACAGCATAAATATTGGTATAATGAGCTGGACTAAACCCTTTATATAGAAATATTGGAGCCAATGGAAATAGCATCACAGAGTACATCACAGCAGAAATCTTTGAACCTAAATCTTTCTTCTCTACCACACTAGAAACACTTAGTGAAACCAAATTATCACATCCCTTTTTCGTTGCGTAAGCTTGAATGCGCTCGTAGTCGACCGAAATCAATTTTAATTTACCATGATCCAATCGTTCATCTACCCAATCGCTTAACAAACTGATATCGTTTAATTGCTGAACCTCCTCGGCTGTGGGCCTGCTTATAATTTCATAATTAGGTATCGACTTATCCAGTACATCTGCTAATAATCCAACCAACCTTTCATTGCCTCGTTCACTTTCGGGGTATAATATTGTTTGGCTGCCATCCTCACCTTCCGATTGATAATAGTGTGGCGTAAGAATCACCACTTTGCCATCCTTAATATACTCTGAATTGCCTTTCGTTAATTTATCATTCCATTGAATTTCTATCGCTGCGTTATTTTTCTTAGTCTCATCATCATCTTCATTCTCTTCCTCTTTTTCAGTTACTGTTGCTTTCTTCTTAGATGTTTTCGAGCTCTTCGTCTCCACAGCAGCAACCTCTTCCTGTTCGTCGTTTTCACTCGATTCCTTCTGCTTCTTCGCTTCAATTATTTTATTGTAGATGCCATCATAATAGGTTTTAAATTCGGCATCATTCGTTACTAAGTCGAGGAATCCCAAACGGATATAAGGCTTTAATTTTTTATTACGCGTTGTGAGTCCTGCAGTATCGGAATAGCTCGTTACAAAATCTTTTTTACGTTTCGAATAAGTTTTAAGTAACGACTTCAATACATCATCGCAAATAATTTTAAGCTCTTTATCATTTGGATATTCCTTTCTCACTTGCCAGATATAATTAACTGCCCAAACACTTACTCCTGCGCCACCCAATTTATTCACTAAGGCTGGCACTTGCTCCCAAGGACCTTGCGCGAACTTTTGCTTCACATGAACTTTACTCATATTGCCTGAGTTGGCATATATTGAAATGCCATATAATGCTTTTACAACACACTTCTTCAAATATTTACTTTGTGGATCTGTTTGCAATAAATTATAGGCATTATAAAGTGCGCGTTCATAATTTTGAGTGAGCAAATTCATTCTCACCAATTCGAATCGTGAAATTTTTTGAATAAAATAAAATGCGTCTTCTGAAACTAAAAAATGCTTTTTGGTTGTTTTCGTTTCTTCATCCATCCTTTCATGTAAAGCATCTAGTCGTTTATCAATACTTGGATGGGTGCTAGTTTCATCATCATCTTCGCTGCTATTATCATCAGAATCAGCTTCGCTATCACTCTTATCTTCTACTTTACCGTTCACTGCAGCCTCATAAGCTTTGGCATCGAGGTCGGCATAGGTGGTTAACCAAAAATCGTCAGGGGTTTTAAATGTATTCGATTCAATAAAACTGCGTTTGAAGGGCACACTTCCAAAGGGCAGATAGCTGTATTTTAAGACCTGAAATGAAGAGTCTACATCCTCATAACTATAATCTGATTTAGCATACAATTCAAATCCTTTTAAATCGGCTTCCGATTCCTGTTCTCTGGAGAATGCCTTACGAGCTAAGTACTTTTTATCATAATCCAAATTCTGATATTCGCCTTTGCCTTTCAATACTTTCTTCGTTTCAATATAGCCTTTGATACTGTGCTTATAAACATAATGCATGTATTCATGACTCAAGATGAAAGCCAACTGTGCTTCATTCCTTACACATGCTAAGAGGCCTGTAGTAACAAATACAAAACCTTCGCCGGTAGTATAGGCGTTCACTACCGCCGATTTAATACAATAAACTCTTACGTTCTTTTTCGTTTCGCGATTTTCTAAAATTTTATCCATCACCGCAGTGAGGTAAGCACTGATAGTATCATTGAAAAGAACTTTTCCATCCTTTAAAATATTATCCAATGCAAACGCATTTTCAAGATAATATTGATCCTTGGCCTCGCGTTCAATTTTGGTCTTCGCCTTCGCAATGACAGCCTCCTTTTCCTTATACTTAGCATAAGAATTTGTTCGAAACTCATCAGGCAAGGTACCCGACGATTGGATTGGTGCGTAATTGTTAAAATCAACAGTTTGGGCAATGGTACTTATTGATACCAGACCTAGAAGCAGTAATAAAAGACTCAGTTTATTTTTCATCATTGGCTTTAATTATAAATATGTTTGCAAAAATTAAATTCAACTTAAATCCTGAACAATAAACCCGGTGCGCATTTTGGGTTCAATCCAGGTGCTCTTTGGAGGCATAGTAGCATGTATATCAGCCACAGCCATCACTTGCTCCACTTCGGTAGGAAACAAGGTAAAAGCAATATCGGCTTTCTTTTTATTCACGCGATCTTCTAGGAATGCCAAGCCTTTGGTACCATCTACAAAACTCAAACGTTCGTCGGTTTTGCTATCGGTAATATTCAAAACAGGCTTGAGTAAAAAGTCCTCAAGTATTTGCACATCCAAGCATTTCAAAGGATCATCATCATGAATAATTTCATTTTTCGCTTTAAGCTTATACCATGAATCAACATAATACATTCCGAAAATATGTTTCTTTTTGGGTTGGTAGGCTTCCTTCTTTTTCTTCTCCATCTCAAAATTATCACAAATATGTTTCAATAATTTATATGGAGAGGTATTGATATTTTCTACCAATCGATTGTATTCATATACATACAATAATTCGGCAGGCACAAAATATGTTTGCAAGAAGTTGTATGCCTCCTTGCCTGTATGACCTGGATTACTTGCCTTTTGGGCATTGGCATATCTTACTAAACTGGCGCTACGATGATGACCATCGGCGATATATACATCGCTGAGGGATGCCAGTGCATTACAAATTTCCGATTCCTTTTTGGCCATCCAAACAGTATGACGGACACCTCTTTGTACAAAATCAAACAAAGGTCGTTCGTTGGTTTCGGCTTCCGTAAGCTGGTTTATTAAATCGGTTTGGTGATAGGTAACCAATACTGCGGTTCCAATGGTTTTTGTTATACTCATCTGTCCCACCATTTCATCTTCTTTATCGGTACGGGTAAGCTCATGCTTTTTAATTCTTAATGCTTCATAATCATCTGCATGCACTCCAGCGATGATGCCTTGATAAATTCTTCCATCCTTCACCTGGCGATAAATATAAATGCGAGGGGCCTCCTTATGCATGATACCATCGTGAAGAAAATGCTCTAGTTTTTGAAGCGCTAATGGATAATGTTTCTCTACATTTTTTTTCTCTTCCGGAAAATTCAAGTGAGGCTTCGATACATGGAGATACGACATGGGATTGCGTTTCATCTCCTCCATACTCAAATTTTTATTTTGCGCATCGAAATTTTCGCTGGATACAATTTCTACAATATCGGTACGAGGTAGAATGGCTTTGAATGGAGCAATGTTTAACATGCGTAACGTGGCTTGTATATTGAAATTATAAATTTTTAAATTTGATTACTGACATAAATCGATGATGCGCTCGGCAAGTTCAATACCGATTCGATTTTGCGCTTCGGCGGTACTTGCACCAATATGTGGTGTCAAACTCACGCGATCGTGTTTCAGGATGGCATCATTCACTGGTGGCTCTTGCTCAAATACATCGAGTGCAGCATAGCGAATCTTTCCTGAGTTTAAGGCATCAAGCAAGGCAGCTTCATTAACCACACCACCTCGGGCGCAGTTAATTAAATACGCACCTTGCTTCATGAGCTCCAATTCCTCTTTGCCAATGGCTGGCTTATCGGTGCTTGGAACGTGCATGGTTACAAAATCGGCTTGGCGTAATACGTCTTCCTTGCTTACCGTTTTAATTTCAAACTTGATACGCTGATCAGAGATGTTTTTATGGAAGTAGAAATAGATTTCGGCTTTCTCAACATAAGGATCGAAGGCCACCACATTCATTCCCAAACCAATGGCAATACGAGCAGCCTCTTGTCCGATACGTCCAAAGCCAATAACACCCAAGGTTTTATCGCGAAGTTCAAAGCCTTCGCTAAATTTCTTTTTTAAATCATTGAATTTCGCCACCCCTTGTGTAGGCATGAGGCGATTGCTTTCGGGAAGGTTACGCACCATGCCAAACAAATGCGCGAATACCAATTCGGCAACAGAGATACTTGAAGCTGCAGGTGTATTGATAACACGGATGCTATTGCGCTTGGCGGTTTCAACATCTACATTATCCAATCCAACACCTGCGCGAGCAATGACTTTTAAATGGGTATTGGCTTCAATAATTTCTTTGGTTATTTTACTTGCACTACGTACAATCACCACATCATAATTTTTTAATCCAGTAAGTAAATCTGCTTGAGCGATTTTTGTAGTGTCTACGATAAAGCCGGCTTTCTCCAGCATTCCTTTGCCATTGGCATCTATACCATCGTTGGCTAAAATTTTAAAACTCATAATTTCAAATGATTTAATGTGAGCAATTACGCAAAATAATTTTGAATGTGTAAATGAAATAATTCACCAAAAGGCAAATTAATTTCCTGTATTTTAATCTTTATAATCCATTTTTAGCGTTCCCTATTTATCAATTCCAAAATGCCATTTTGAATTCCGGCTTATTGTTTAGGAATACTCTTCAATATTTCGAGAACATATTTCCAAAACTTTTGTACCGAAGCAATATTCGCACGTTCGTCGGGCGAATGCGCTCCTAGTATGGTTGGACCAAATGAAATCATGTCCATTCCAGGGTAGTTGGTGCCTAGTATACCACATTCCAATCCGGCATGACAAGCAACTACTTTCGCCTTTTCACCATGTTGTTTTTCGTAAATCGAAACCAAAATATCTAAGATAGGAGATGTAATATTGGGTGTCCATCCAGGATATGAACCCGAAAAGGTAACCTCACAATCGGCCAAGCTAAAGGCAGCTTTCAGTGCATCAGCCAAATCAAATTTAGATGTTTCTACAGAAGAACGTGTTAGGCAAGCAATAAAAATTGCGCCATCCTTGATACTTACTTTGGCAACATTATTAGAAGTTTCAACGAGGTCGGCAATATCGGCACTCATGCGATATACGCCGTTATGTGCTGTATAGAGCGCATTGATGATATCCTCTTGGGTCTTCGTATCCATCACCATCATAGGTGCTTTAGTAGTCGTGACTTCAATTGTTAATCCAGGCTCCATCGTCTTGAATTCGGTTTTGATATCCTTGATAAGGGTAGCCATTCCATTTTCAAAATCGTCTTGATGTGCAGGATTCACAGCGATGACAGCCACACTTTCGCGAGGGATGGCATTACGTAAACTACCTCCAACAATGGATTCAATACGCACTCCATATTTTTCAAATCCGCGATAAAGAATACGGTTCATCAGTTTGTTGGCATTACCCAAACCCTTGTGAATATCCATGCCCGAATGCCCGCCATTCAAGCCTTTTACGGTGATGGTATATCCTATATTATTTGAAGGTGCACTTACCATTTCGTACGAACGAATGGCAGTAACATCTACCCCACCAGCACAACCGATATCAATCTCGTCATCGTTTTCAGTATCTAGATTTAATAGAATTCTTCCATTCAAAATGCCCCCTTTCAAGCCCAAAGCTCCTGTCATTCCTGTTTCTTCATCGATAGTAAAAAGTGCTTCGATGGCAGGATGTTCAATATCTTTACTTTCGAGAATCGCCATGATGGTGGCGACTCCTATTCCATTATCAGCACCTAGCGTGGTGCCACGAGCCTTTACCCATCCAGCATCCACATACATATCGATACCTTGTGTTTCGAAATCAAAATTCGTATCCCCATTCTTTTGATGCACCATATCTAAATGTGATTGCAAGATGATGGTCTTGCGATTTTCCAACCCTGCAGTGGCTGGCTTACGAATGATCACGTTTCTTACTTCATCTTCAAAAGTTTCCAACCCGAGGCTGGTACCGAAATTCTTCATGAATTCAATCACCCTTTCTTCCTTTTTAGATGGGCGTGGTACTTCATTCAAATCGGCAAATTTATTCCAAAGGTTTTTGGGTTCGAGGTTTCTTATTTCCTGGCTCATAATAGATTTTTTTTAAGAATGGCGCAAAGGTAGTTTTCTTTAATAATTAACTGCTCATTTAAAATAGCATTCGGTATCGTGCACATATTACTTTTCACTTTTGGCAATGACCATGGCGGCAACCCCATTGCCTATGAGGTTGGTGATGGCTCTCGCCTCACTCATGAATTTATCAACTCCCAATAAAAAAGCCATCCCAAAATAGTAGTATGTGAAAGTTAGAATAGCAGCAAAGAAATAGAATTGCAATTAGATTTTCACCTATAGAACCTTAAAAAAAATGCCATGATAAATATCATTATTTAGCCGAACCCATCGCTATTATTGAATTTGAGCACCCATTAGGGGTATCGTTTATATCTTTAGGTAAATATTTTATGTTTGGGAAAGGTTCTTTAATGATAAACATTACATTTGCCAACTTTATTAATATCCTTACATGCAAATACGAGTTCAGAAAACCACCCACAGCCGTTTAGGAAGTGTTGACTTCAGTGATCTTCCATTTGGTAAGATTAAGTCGGATCATATGTTTGTGGTAGACTATTCCAACGGACAATGGCATGATGCCCGCATTGTACCTTTCGAAGATTTAATGTTATCGCCTGCGAATAGTGCTTTACATTACGGACAAGCCATTTTTGAAGGAATGAAAGCGCAAGTAGATGAGCAAGGAACCGCTTTGATTTTCCGTCCCGATCAAAATATCAAGCGCCTGAATTTATCTGCCGATCGTATGTGTATGCCCAACCTTCCAGAAGATTTATTTTTGAAAGGCTTAAAGCAATTGATACAATTGGATATTGAATGGATTCCTAATGGTGAAGGTAAGAGTTTATATATCCGTCCGTTTATGTTTGCAACCGACGACTCTGTTGGCGTTAAAGTTTCTGAGTCGTATATGTTTATCATTTTCACCTCACCGGTATCTCCATATTATTCGAAACCATTGAAGATAAAAGTAGCCGATAAATATGTACGTGCCTTTGATGGTGGCGTAGGATCGGCGAAGGCTGCTGGTAATTATGGTGCAAGTATGTTGCCTACCAAGGAAGCCTATTCACAAGGCTACCATCAAGTGATGTGGATGGACGGGCATGAATTCAAGTATGTAGAAGAAACAGGAACCACCAATGTGTTTTTTGTTATCGGAGATCGAATTCTGACTCCTGCATTAGATGGAAATATATTGGATGGGGTTACACGTAAATCATGTATCACACTATTGAAAGAAGAAGGTGCGACTGTTGAGGAAAAACGTGTTGATATCAACGAAATTATCGAAGCCTATAAAAACGGCGAATTGAAAGATGCCTTCTGTACTGGTACTGCCGCCAGTGTAGTACATATTGAGCTCTTCAATTATAAAGGACAAGACATCCTATTACCACCCGTTGCCGAGCGCAAATGGAGTAATTTCCTACACAATAAATTAGATGCCATCAAAGGTGGCAAATCATCTGATACCCATGGATGGATTGTAGAAGTAGTGAATGAGAATATTGGAGTGGGTGCTTAGTGGGGCGGTATTTAGTATTTAGTATTAGGTATTTAGTATTAGGTAAAATACAATAGAGATGAATTGTGAATTATTTAATTCGGATTTGATGCATTTAAAGTAACCAACAGCAAAGCTATTGGATAATAATAGCCATAGGTAAAACCTATGGTCTATGATACCACCCCAGAAAGAACCCTGGAAGGGTTCAGCATTTTATAAACGCAATAGCAATTGAATTAATGAATTAACAAAGGATTATAAGGGAGTACAAATATCTCTAATTATTCAACCCCTTTGGGGTTGGGAATACACTCCAAAACTTAACCATAGGTTCCACCTATGGCTCTTATTGTTAAACTACTCCGTAGTTAATTCAATTCTCATTGGATTATTATCGATGATTCATATATCTTATTCTTCAACCGTTTAACTCATAAATTAGTTCAACAACTCCGAAAATGCATTAGCCTTGATTCAAGTCTTGTGTCTTACGACTTACGTCTTAACCCCTCCACTGCCTCACCCAAACTCACTTTCGACTGCTCGCCGGTAATTAAATTCTTGAGCGTGAATAATTGCGTTTTCATTTCTTCTTCGCCGATGATGATGGCGTAGGAGATTTTTTTATCATTGGCATAATCCAGTTGCTTTTTCAATTTGGCTGCCGATGGATATACTTCTGTTTTGATATTTTGATCGCGGAATTTTGATGCCATCTGCATCGCAAAATTGAGCGATGATGCCTCCATACAACAGATGAGCACTTCGGTGAAATAGTTGGTAGTTTGTGGGAAGCGTTGTAGTTCCTCAATCACTTCATAGATACGATCTAATCCAAAACTCACGCCCACGCCCGATACACCTGGCAATCCGAAGATGCCCGTAAGGTCGTCGTAGCGCCCTCCCCCACCGATGCTTCCAATTTGCACTTCATTGGCAGCCACTTCTAAGATGGCGCCAGTATAGTAGTTGAGACCACGTGCCAGGGTTACATCAAACACAATATTGATATTAGGCTTCACCATTTTTAATGAGGTGAGTATCGATTCCATCTCATCAATTCCGTGACGTCCTTTTTCTGAATCTTTCAAAACCACCTTGAGGTTCTCGAGGGTGATTTTATCTTCGAGCAAGTGTTTTACTTTCTCGAGTGCTGTAGTATTGAAACCTTTCTCAGTAAGCTCTTTCAGCACCCCATCAACTCCAATTTTATCGAGCTTATCAATAGCAACGGTGAGTTCAATTTGTTTTTCTGTTTCGCCAATATATTCGCTCAATCCATACAAGATTTTGCGATTATTCATTTTGATGGTGATATCGAGTTTTAGTTTATCGAATACTTCTGCATAGATGCAAATCAAATCTACTTCATTGAGCAAACTATCACTTCCAACCACATCGGCATCACATTGCCAGAACTCGCGAAAGCGGCCCTTTTGAGGGCGGTCGGCTCTCCATACAGGTTGCATTTGGTAGCGTTTGAATGGGAAAGTGATATCGTTGCGATGCATCACCACATAACGCGCGAAAGGCACGGTGAGGTCGTATCGCAGGGCTTTCTCAACTAAGTTGCGGCTATTGAAATTCGACTGAATGGCTTTCTCAAAATCGGCACGCATGGCTATTTTCTTCTCATCCTTGGCTTCGTGCAGTCGGGAGTTAAGTACTTTATAAATGAGCTGATCCCCTTCATCTCCATATTTACCAGTAAGCGTTTCAATATTTTCCATGCTTGGCGTTTGCAAAGGCATGAAGCCATATTTTTGAAATACATCTTCAATGATATTCAATATATAATTTCTCCGAATGACTTGTTCGGGTGAAAAATCGCGCATGCCGGAAGGGACAGAGGGTTTTGACATAGTGCGCAAAGATAAAAGGGAATTCAAAAAATTGTCACTTATTTTTACTGAATGCTTTTATTTTTTCTTCAATTACAGAAGTATTAAGTAGTATACCCTTATTCAAATTTATTTCAGCATGAGTTTTTGTTTCAGTAAAACTCATATATAGCTTGCCATTCCGACTTAATATTGCCACGATGAGCACTTCATAATTATGCGGAATATGATGAAATTTATTCG
>CANLPK010000036.1 GCA_947492885.1 Bacteroidota bacterium | reverse complement strand
ATTAATTCCGGAAATAAAGCAACTGGAAGTTCCGTATTATTTTGAAATCTCTATTCCATTTCAATTTCAAGGTTTTGGAAATATAAATATCCTTCATTTTAGTTATTTGAATAAGAATGAAGTTTCCAATCCTTCTTTTATATTTCATCCCCCTCCTTTTTCTGACTTAATCGGTTAAATATTTTCAAATTAAGGTTAGCAAATATACCTTAGAAGGAGTTGCTATTGTTACTTTCATTCTTTGGTATTGCACAATTATTTTTTCGAATGAAAATTAAATTATTCAAATTAATTTTCATTCATTTATTCCTTTCTGTAATCAAGGTATCTGCCCAAAAGTCGGATACTCTTGTATGTAATACTGCATGCAATTGTGAGCATGACCTAACACCCATTGGGGTTTTAAGTGGTCATATACATGGAAAGAATGAATGGATGATTACAGGACAGTATATGAAAATGCAGATGGCTGGGGTTCGTCAAGGGGCTAAAAAACTGCCAACTGGAGAAATACTGCAAGAATATTCAACCGAACCAACAATCATGAATATGAATATGTATATGCTCATGTTGATGGGGGGAATTACCGATAAAATTACGGGGATGCTAATGTTAGGATATGATACTCGCTATATGGAAATGCAAATGAAAATGGGTAATAAAATACATACCCATGGAATGAACACTAGCGATATTAGTGATACGAAAATTCATTTTATGATTTCAACTTTCAAATCTTCTGAAATTCATTTGATTTCAACGGTGGGGATGAGTTTGCCTACAGGCTCAATCCGTCAGTTGGGAGAGGCACAAAGTACGATGTATCCGAATCAGGTAATGCCTTATTCTATGCAACTTGGCTCAGGCACCTACGACATGATTTTAGGGTTACATTGTAATTATCAGACTTCCAGACTAAGTTCAGGATTATTACTAAATGCCAATATTCGGAATGGTTTTAATACCTTAGACTATCGGCTTGGTAATGAATTTGAAAGTTGTGTTTGGAGTGCATATCAATGGACAGAAGGCATCAGTAGCTCGTTGCGGGTGAATGGTTTTTTTACAAGTGCTATTCGAGGAAAGAATAAAGAGCTGAATAATCCAAGCGATATCACTGCGAATGCTCTAAACTATGGAGGTACTTGCTTTAATACCTTTATTGGGGCCTCCTATCGTCCGAAAGATATATTACATCCATTTCGTATTCGTGTTGAATATGGTATTCCATTTTACCAAAACTTAAATGGCAAACAAATGACAATTAAAAACTATCTCAACACAGATTTATCTTATTATTTTTAAACAAATTAAATTTCAAAATTATGCAATCTATTAAAAAATCGACCCTTGTTATTATATTATTTACAATCGCATTATCATTTCAAGCCTGCAAAAAAAATGATGTAGGAGGTAAAGCTACAATTCACGCGATGATATTTCATGGCACCACTCCTATGGTAGGAACAGCCACGCTTTATGTAAAGTTTAATGCTACAAGTGCTCCAGCAAACCCAACAACTGATTATGATTTAAAGCTTACAGGTGAGCCCGATGATAACCATGTGCATGTTGAAGAATTGCGTCCTGGGAATTACTATTTATATGCTGTTGCTTTTGATAGTACTGCCTCGGTAGCGGTGAAAGGTGGTGTTGCTACTACAATCAAATGGAGTGAACGTAAAGAAATTAAAGAAGTAGAAGTACAAACGACCAACTAATTGCAAACTATTTCTAAAATAATCATTGTTATTTCCCTCATTATTTGCAGCCTGTTCTGTTGCAAGAAGGACGAGTATAAGGGGTTGGATTGCAGCACTTCGCGTGTTGTCTACGACTCCACGATAAAAGTAATTATCGATGCTCATTGCCTCAGTTCAGGCTGCCATAATGCAGGTTCTCCAAATGGGAACTATACTAACTATGTAGGGATTTTTGCTAGGGTGAAAAATGGCACCTTGGCTCAAAGAGTTTTGTATACCAAGGATATGCCTAAGAATAGTTCCCTCTCCTTAGAAGATCGTAAAAAGATAAAATGCTGGATTGATGGTGGTGCTCCTGAAAAATAGAAGATTTCTATAAACTATTTTAAGGGATTTATATTACAAACGAATTCTTATTTTCGCTGAAATTAAATTCTGCTTTCAAATTGAAGATGAATTTATTTGTATAATAAATTAGCATGCTCCTCGATTACCTCAAGTACTTATTTAAGTCGAATAACCGCCACAGCGTGCATTCTCCGTTCATTTATAAATTCAATGAAGACGTGCTGAATGCTCGTTTGAATGCCATCGAATGGAATACCTTGGATTTCTATATTCAAAATTTAAAAGAAAATGAAACCGTTTTGAAAATAGAGGATTTAGGAAGTGGCTCAAAATCATTAAATAAAACACTACGGAAGGTCAAGGAAATTTATAAAACAGCAAGCAGTAATCGAAGGATGATGGAAATCTTATTTCAGATTGTTCGATACTATCAATGCAAAAACATACTCGAAATAGGAACTTGTTTGGGTGTGGGCACGGCGGCAATGCAAAATGCATTAGGTAATTCAAATAACTCCAAAATCAATACCATTGAAGGAAGCAAAGAACTGTTGAAATTTACCAGTGAGTATTTTAACCAGCAATTTAAAAATAACCAGGTGAATTTTATTGAAGGGAATTTCGATAGTGTATTACCAAATTTACTTCCTACCCTTCCCCCACTCGATTTGGTTTTTGTGGATGGGAATCATAGTTATGAAGCCACCATTAGATATTTTCAAATGCTCCTAAGCAAAGTGCATAACGAATCGATTTTCATTTTCGATGATATCTACTGGAGTGAAGGAATGAAAAAAGCGTGGAATGAAATTCAAAACCATCCTAGAGTACAATGCACGGTAGATATATTCCGCTGGGGAATTGTATTTTTTAGAAAAGAAATGCAGAAAGAGCATTTCACCATCCGATTCGATGGATTCCTAGAGGCTCATATAAGTTAAGGAACGAATCTTGTTCTTGTACATTCCTTTCACATCAAAAAACACGGCATTCTTTTTAGAGATTCCTTTGAAATAAGAATCCGATAAATTTTGGTATTCGTTATGTGAAACAGCTACGATGATTGCATCATAATCCTTTCCAATTTTCTTAGCCAATTTAAATCCGTATTCATGATGAATATCTTCAGCACTCGCGCGAGGATCTACCACTTCAATATTTAAATGATAAGTCTTCAACTCATTAATAATATCCACCACTTTACTATTTCTAATATCGGCTACATTTTCTTTAAAGGTAGCACCCATAACAAGAACTTTTGCTTTCTTTAAGGGGATTTCATTCACAATCATTTGGCGAATTACCTCCTTGGCAATATGAGAACCTACCCCATCATTGGTATAACGGCCTGCAAGTATTACCTTACTATGATACCCGATTTCGCTAGCTTTATGTGTAAGATAGTATGGGTCAACACCTATACAATGACCTCCGACCAATCCTGGAGAGAATTTCAAGAAATTCCATTTTGTTCCCGCAGCTTCTAATACATCGTAGGTATTAATTCCCATCTTATTGAAAATGATAGAGAGCTCATTCATCAATGCGATATTCAAATCGCGTTGCGTATTTTCTATAATTTTAGCACTCTCGGCAACCTTAATGGTTGGGGCTTTATGAATTCCAGCAGTAACGATACTCCCATATACATCGGCAATAATATCCAATGATTCTTTATCACAGCCAGAAACAATTTTCAAGATTTTGGTAAGGGTATGTTCTTTATCACCTGGGTTTATACGTTCAGGTGAATAGCCTACCTTGAAATCTTTTTTAAATTTCAATCCCGATTCTTTTTCTAAAATTGGAATACAATCATCTTCAGTGCAACCAGGATATACGGTAGATTCGAATACCACATAATCACCTTTCTTAAGCACCTTCCCTACAGAGGTACTTGCACCAATCAAAGGGCGAAGATCGGGGCGATTGTGGCTATCAATTGGGGTTGGTACCGCTACAATAAAGAAACTAGCTTTCTTTAGCACCTCCAATTTATTGGTAAATACAATATCGCAACCTTCAAAATCCTTTGAAGTTAATTCTTCACTTGGATCAATTTTTTGTTGCATCATTTTAATGCGGGCTTCATTAATATCGAAACCAATTACACTAAATTTCTTGGCAAACTCAAGGGCAATGGGCAAACCCACATAACCTAAACCAATTATTGCAATCTTCTTTTTTTTACTTTCTAATTCCTTAATCATCTCTTTTTGTTTGAAAATATTCTATCTCTCATTCTTTTTGAAAAACTTTGTTGTTTACGTTCATCATAATATCCATACCCACTTCCATAACCGTAACCGTAGCCGTAACCATATCCGTATCCATAACCATATTTCGAGTTATTGAGGTTTGAATCGTTGAGTAATAAACATAAGTTCTTGATGGTATCATTCTTATGAATTTCATTAATTGAATTCAAGAAGAAAAGGCGCGAGTAATTTTCACGCATTACATAAATATTGATATCAGCATGTTTCATGAGCAGCAAACCATCAGTTACCAATCCTACTGGCGCAGTATCAATCACGATATAATCGTAACGGGTTTTCAATTTCTCAAGTAATACCAATAAATTTTCGCTCATGAGTAACTCCGAAGGATTTGGAGGCACCGGACCAGAAGTAATGATATCTAAATTATGAATATCTGTTTTCTGAATAATTTCATCTTCGGTTGCTTTTGAAATTAAGAAAGTACTTACGCCAACTTTATTCGTTAAATGAAAATCATCGAAGATTTTCGGTTTACGCATATCCAATCCAATAAGCACTACTTTCTTGTCACCCAAACTTATTACAGAAGAAAGATTCATTGCACAGAATGTTTTACCCTCGCCCCCAACGGTAGAAGTTACCACAATAACTTTCGGACCATCTTTTACGGTGAAGTACTGTAAATTGGTTCGAATACTTCTAAATGCTTCACTAATTTGTGATTTAGGATTATCACGTACCACCAGCTTAGATGGCTTTTCACTATGGCTAATAATTCCAATCAAAGGAACTTTGGTACTTTTTTCGATTTGCAGTTTGTTGCGAATCTTATCATCTAAATATTGGCGTAGGAAAATGATTAATGAAGGAATGGTTAATCCTATGAAAAAAGCAATCAGTAAATTGTTTTTGCGATTGGGTGAAACCATGCCCTTTAAATATGCTGAATCAAGAACTTTGTTATCGGAAATTGTACCTGCTTTTGCGATGCCAATTTCGGCACGCTTCTCTAATAAGTAGGTATAGATTTTTTCGTTTAGAGATAGTTTGCGATTCAAATCTAGAAATTTACGTTCCGCCTCAGGTATACGACTTAGTAAGAATAAATATTTTTGTCGTTGTCCCTCTAAACTACTCATATGAATTTGATAGTTCTTTTTTAGATTGAACATTCCGTTCAATAATGAAGCCCTTACGTTTTCAATTTCCTGATCAAGGGCAATCATTTGTGGGTTTGACGATTTACTTTCGTATTGCATTCTCTGACGCTGTGATTGTAAGTCACGCAGTTTTTGAATCTGAATTGACAATGTTAAATCGCCGATTCCCATTGTAGAAGGAGAAAGATTAGCAAGATCCTTATTTGCGAAAATATAATCGTAAATAAAATTCAGGATTTTTTGTTCAGTTTCGAGTTTAAACTTTTCCGACTCGAGTGCCTCAATTTGGGTAGAGATCGTTTTTGACTCATCGCTAAGGTCGATTACTCCTTTTACCTCTCTGAAACGTTGGAAGCTATCCTGACCAATAGTTAATTGTGCTGAAATGCTTTTCACCTGTTCATCAATAAATCGAACAGTATTATTCGCTATTAAATTTTTCTCATCAATTCCATAATCAATATAAGTTTCGCATACCTTATTAAGGATATCTATACCTCTTTGCGGAATTGGATCATTAATTTGAAGTTCGAAGATGCTTGTTTCTCTTATCAAACTTACAGCTACCTTCGATTTATAATAATCAACCAAGAATTCGGCGGTATTAAATGCAAATTTAAAATTTCGTTGAGAAGCATTTTTTAAACTTTTGCCAGAGGCTAAATCATTCTTGAAAATTTTAATATCGAAGATGGAGTTCTTAATAGTCTCTCCAAATTTATATATTTTGAATTCTTTATCGATTTTCAATTCAAAAGTTTCATCATCAATTAAATTTAAAATAAACCATCTTCCGTAGGTGCCACTATCTAAGGCTATACCTTTCACTACAAAAGGATTATCTGGATACATCTCCGTTTCTTGAACCCTTCCAATAGCAACATAGGTAATGTCGAGTTCAAGTTTAGAAATCACATCCTTATAAAGTGTTCGGGAGCGAAGCACATTTAATTCGGTAGTTAGTGGTCGCTTTGAATCGGGCAAACCCAAATCCTCCTTAATTACATCGGAAGCACTGCGGCTAGTATTTTCTTTTAGTAAAAGGGTAGCACTTAAATTATACTCATTAATAGAGTAGTAGTTAATTAGGTATCCAATGGTTAAGGCAGTAACAATACATGCCATAAACAAAAACCAATTTCCTACAATTAAATTAAAGAGCGGACGTACATTGTATTTTTCTTCAATGATACTTTTCGCCTTTTCGCTTTCTTCTTCAAACATATTTTATTTCTTGGTTAGGAGAATAATAGTAGTGGTAAGAGTAGTTATTACCGATGCAAAACTTGTGAATGCCAGTGCAGTAGATAAATTTGAAATGGTGTTTTTTCTTCTCAATGGCTGCACATATACAATATCATTCGATTGTAAGTAATAGCCTTCCGATTTCATTATTTCTAATTCGGTAAGATCCAAATAAAACACTTTGCTTCCTCTTATTACCTTAATATTACTACGATTTCCAAAACTGGTTAAGTCGCCCGAAGAAGCAATAGCGTCAAGAAAGGTGGCATTTTCCACATACAATGCTTTTAATCCTGGATTTAAGACCTCACCTAAAACAGTTACCTTGAAACTCACCAATTGCAGATTGATACTTGGTTCATTATAAAAAGTTTTGGCCCTGTTTAAAATTGAATCTTTTGCTACCGCCATGCCTAACCCCGCAATTTTGATATTTCCTAGCACCGGTATTTCTATGGTACTATCACCCTTTACCTGATAACCGTTAGCACCTTCCTTCGCATTTAGAATTGTTGAAGAAGATTGTAATGGTGTATTGATTATTAGGTTAATGATATCTCCAGGGGCAATGATATGTAATGGAGCTTGAGAATTAGGCACATTGGATGTAGGAATAACAGCTTTCTTTTCTTGAAAATAAACGAGTTCATTTAATGAACTACAAGAAGAAAGGAAGAGCAGTTGAACAAGCAGTAGAAACGTTATTGTTAATCTCATTTTGATGTATGCAAATATAAGAACTTTTAGCGCCATCATGGTCTATTTATGAAGATGCATTGGTGCATAAACACAAATGGACTAAGAATCAGGACGACCAATAAATCAAGGTTTATTTTACCTCGTGCATGAGTTTCCTAACAATTGGTGAAATGGCTATAAGTAGCACTCCTGCTATCAAGGCATAAATGGCGAGTTGCTGGTATCCTTCAGTATAGAGCTGTAGCTTCGTTACTTGTGATGCATTTTCATCTGGGCTCGACATTCCTGCACCTAATAATCCGGCAGCATACTGTCCGTAAGCACTCGCTAAGAACCATAATCCCATCATCATTCCTGAAAGACGTTGAGGAGATAATTTAGTCATGATAGATAAGCCAATGGGCGATAACGCCAATTCAGCAAACGTGATGATAAGATAAGCGAGCGTGAAAATATTTAAGGAAGTTAAGCCTTCGGCATCGGCAAAGAAGCGAGTATAATAAAACACATAAAATGCCAAGGCCAAAAACAAGAATCCTACCCCAAATTTGATCACCGTATTGGGCTCAATCTTTCGTTTAGCCATACCCAGCCAAACCAAACCCAGTATTGGGCTGAATATAATTACAAAAAGTGAATTTGAAGTATTGTTTACGATGTTTGGATTGATATCAATTCCAAGCAAATTGGAGTGTAAATTATTCTTTGCAAACAAGGCTAAGGAGCCTCCACTTTGTTCGAAGAAGGCCCAGAAAGCGACAGAGAAAATAATGAACACCATGGCAGCCCACAATTTATTTCTAGCAGCCTTTTCTTTTTCTTTAAGTGTTTCATAAACGAAATATGCCAGTGCCAATGGGCCAATGGTGTACATGAAATAGTCGGTGTACTCCGTGTTTTTAATCATGATGAAAATAAGTGGAATGGTAAGCAATGCGCCACCATAAACTAAAATTTCACGAGTAAGTCGGGTGTTTTTAGGCATTTCTAAAATGGGCGAATTACCAATTGGCCCCAACGAATTGCGCGTAAAAACAAAGGTTACCAATCCTAGAATCATTACGATGGCTGCCGAAAGGAAGGCATAGCTCCAACCATAATTGGGGTTTGTTCCTAAATATACACATACGAAACCACCCAGTAAAGCACCGATATTAATACCCGAGTAAAAAAGCCCAAATCCTGCATCTCTGCGCGGATCGCCTTCCTTGTATAAGGCACCTACCATAGATGAGATATTGGGTTTGAAAAATCCAGTGCCTATAATTGATAATGTAATTCCCAAATAGAAAAAATTCTGAGGGGCAAGCGCAATTAGGATATTTCCAGAAATCATGACCAATCCACCAAAGAAGAGTGACTTTTTAAATCCTAAAATCTTATCAGCGAAGATGCCACCAATAAAAGTAAAAGCATATACGAAGGCCTGAATAGCGCCATATTTAAGGTTTGCATCCTTATCAGATAATGCCAAACCGAGGACTTGGTCGGCCATGAAGATGGTGAGCACCCCACGCATTCCATAGAAACAAAATCGTTCCCACATTTCAGTTAAAAACAAATACCATAATTGTTTAGGGTACTTTCCTTCAAATGATTGGATTTGCTCTAAAGTATATTCAGAATTGTTCATGAAGCAATAATAAATAAAAAAGCCCTGTAAAAAGAATTACAGGGCTTTTAATATATTCAGTTTAAATTATGCAGCATGTGGCTCGTTAGCCGACATCTCTTCTAATTTTTTACTTAGTAAAAATAAGATACCTGCAGCAACGCCAGTCATGATGATAAACAACATGAAGAATTCGTATAGGTTCGTAATTTGAAATCCTAAGAATGATGGATAAACAACAGGTTTCGAAGCATCAACAGCTGCTTCACCAGCACCTGGAGGAATTAAAGCACTTAGTGTACCTGCAAATTTATTTGCAGCAGCATTAGCCAAGAACCAGGTTCCCATCATCAATGATGACAAACGTAATGGAGATAGTTTTGATACCATTGACAATCCGATAGGTGATAAACATAATTCACCCATGGTATGAATAATATACAGAGCAACCAACCACCACATACTTACTTTTTCTTCAGCACCAATTCCTTTAACTGCAAATGCGATTACTACATAACCTAAGGCAACCAATGCCAATCCCATCGCCATTTTCTTAGCTGATGATGGCTCTGCTTTACGCTTGTGTAAGAAACCCCAAAGGATAGTAAATATTGGAGCCAAGGCAATAATGGCTAGCGGATTGATTGATTGAAAATAAGAAGCTGGCATTTCCCATCCACCCAAGGTACGATTGGTTTGTTGGTCGGCAAATAAGGTTAGCGAAGCTCCTGCTTGTTCAAAAGCTCCCCAGAAGAAGATTACGAAGAATGCTAAAATGAAAATTACAATAATTCGGTTTCTCTCTTTCAAGTCCAAACTCTTATCAGATAAGATTAAAGCAGGAATAGCTATCATGGCACCATAAATAACATAGCTTATAATATCAACATTTGTCTTAAACATTTGTTTGAAGTTCAACATGAAGAATACAATTCCAATTGAACCTAAAATAGTAAGAATAGCAGTTAGATCAAGTTTCTTAACAGGCAAACCAATCTCTTTTCCTTCTTCAGAAATTAACATTTTCTTTTGATAGAGTGCGAAACTGATTAAACTAATAACCATTCCCATACATGCTGCTAAGAAGCCCCATTTGTAATCTACCTTTTCGGCCAAGGTACCGCAAACAAGAGGTGAGAAGAAAGCTCCGAGATTGATACCCATGTAAAATATAGTAAAGGCACTATCGATACGGCGATCGTTGGCAGGATATAACTGACCTACCATGGTAGAGATATTCGGTTTGAAAAATCCGTTTCCAACAATAAGAGAAGTAAGCCCAAGCCACATCATTGAAATAGCAGCACCACCAGCACTTGAAGCACTTAAAAACATACAAAACTGACCAATGGCCATAAGCAATCCCCCAATCATAATAGAGCGGCGGTTACCTAAAAACTTATCACTGAGGTATCCTCCTAATAATGGAGTTAGATAAACTAAGCCAGTATAGCTACCATAAATATTGGAAGCATCGGCTTTTTCCATGAGGAGCATTTTTGTCATAAAGAGAATAAAGATTGCTCTCATTCCGTAATAACTGAATCGCTCCCACATTTCTGTGAAGAAGAGGAAGTACAGTCCTTTCGGGTGACCTGATGTTGGTGTGTTCGACATATAGGTGATGGATTTTAAATTAAATTTGGTGCAAGTAAGTAAAAAAAATTAATTAATCAACTCAAAACCGCAATATGATTGCAATACTTTCGGAAGAATCACCCCTTCTGGCGTCTGATAATTTTCCAAGAGTGCTGCTACGATACGCGGCAAGGCCAATGCGGAACCATTTAATGAATGGGCCAAAACATTTTTCCCTTCTGCATTTTTATATCTACATTTCAATCTGTTGGTTTGAAATGCTTCGAAATTACTCACGCTACTTACCTCCAGCCATTTTTGTTGAGCGGCACTATAAACTTCAAAATCGAAGGTAAGTGCACTATTAAAACTCATATCGCCTCCGCACAAACGAAGAATACGGAAAGGCAATCCAAGTTTTTGTAACAAGCCTTTCACATGTTCCACCATGGTATCTAATGTTGCATATGAATCTTCGGGCTTGGCAATTTGAACAATTTCTACTTTATCGAATTGATGTAAACGATTAAGTCCGCGCACATGGGCACCATAGCTTCCCGCTTCCCGACGGAAACAAGGCGTATAGCCTACATTTTTCGTTGGCATTTGCTCTTCCTTCAAAATCACATCGCGGTACATATTGGTAATTGGAACCTCTGCAGTAGGAATCAAATAAAGGTCGTCGATGCCCACATAATACATCTGTCCTTCCTTATCTGGTAACTGCCCAGTACCAAAACCACTCTCCTTATTAATTACAATAGGAGGTTGAACTTCATTATATCCAGCTTTCAAGGCTTCATCTAAAAAGAAATTAATTAAGGCACGTTGTAAGCGGGCACCCTTACCTTTATAAAAAGGAAATCCAGCACCTGTTACCTTATTACCCATTTCAAAATCGATGATATCATATTTAGAGGTGATTTCCCAGTGTGGCAAAGCACCTTCAAACAAGGCAGGGATTTCCCCTTCCTGATAGATATTCTCGTTTTCTTCTGGAGTTTTTCCAAAAGGAACCGACGCATGTGGCATATTGGGAAGCTTCACCAGGTTTTCATATAAACTCTTCTCTAGCTCTTCCAGCTTGTCCTCCATGGCTTTTTGAGCATCGCGGGAAGCACCACTTTTTTGTTTCATGGCCTCTGCTTCTTCTTGCAAACCACGTTTCATGAGGTTACCAATTTCTTTGGCCATCACATTGAGTTCGCTCTTATTGCGTTCGGCTTCTGTTTGGGTTTTACGTTTTTGCTCATCAAGGGCAATAATTTCATCTACCAAATTAAGTTCCTTAAAGTTTTTCTTTTGAAGGCCCTGAAGCACCGCTTCCTTGTTTTCTCGTATAAATTGAAGTTGTAGCATGTTTGCTTATTAATATATTTTAGAAATTGATTTAATATAAATCAGTTGGTAAAAATATTAAAATTTAAGGAATCGGAATCGAAGGAATTGCCGTAAACCAATAAAATGTATGATTTCTGTAATAATTTTCAGAAGCTACTATCCATCACACCCCGTTACTATACCCGTAGAAAGCAATAAGTTAGGCACTTGCAATTTATATTCGCCACATGAATATCACAAAATCAACATTATTAGTAAGCGCGCTTTTCATTATGGGTTTCAGCGCATGTAATAACCAAACCCAATCAAAAGAATCGACAACTGGCGAAGCCAATAAGAAGGAAGAAAAGAAATCGGCTACCACTCAGGCTTTAGATTTAACTGCCAGCACCATCACTTGGCATGGTACCGACCCTATGAAAACACATGTTGGAAATATTTCAATTGCATCGGGTGAAGCAAAATTTGACGAGAATGGAAAATTAGCTGGTGGAACTGTTACTATCGATATGAACTCAATCACTGTAACTGATGACAAGACTCCAGAGGATAAAAAGCCAAAATTGATTGGTCACTTAAAAAGTGGTGATTTCTTCGCTACTGATTCATTCCCAATATCAACTTTCGAAATTGCATCAATTGCTGCTACCGAAGGAAATAACTATACTATCAAAGGAAATTTAACCATTCGTGGAAAAGTTAATGGTATTGAAATTCCAGCTACAGTTACTACTACTGATGGTATTACTCATATAGTGTCTACTTTTACCATCGATCGTACCAAATGGGGTGTAAACTTCCATGCAAAAGGGTTTGACGCTAGCATTAAAGATAAATTTATTGACAACTTGATGGAAATTACCATCGACGTTACAACCAAAAAATAGTTCGCACGTTTTTTTAGCACGTCGCTGGTATTTGCCAGCGACGTTTTTTTTTGCCATCAATTTCAAACTATATTTGCCGCTTTATGAAACAATCCGAAATAAAATTCACCGTATCGCTCGATGACGAGCAAGTACCATATGCCATCGACTGGGAAGCTACTGATGCTGGCGCTCCACGCAAACCTACCAAAGCCATCATGCTGAGCATGTGGGATCCAGAAGAGAAGGGCGCTTTACGAATCGACCTATGGACGAAAGAAATGTCGGTAGAAGAGATGAATCACTTTTTTTATCAAACCATGATGACCATGGCCGATACCTATGAACGTGCTACCATGAACAAGGAAGTGGCGGTGATGATAAAAGAGTTCACCATTGGTATTGGTAAGAAAACCAAGGTGATTAAATAGTTCAAGGCGATTTTTGCCTATCGGTTTTAGTTGCCAATGACTAATTTGGAATTAAGGTTAAAAAAGCATGGATTATTTTTCCTAAATTTGTTATCATGATTCGTTTACTATTCTCTGCCCTATTCGTTCTTTTTGTTTTTGCTTCATCGGCACAAACGACGGGCTCCGTGGTATCTGATAGTACCTATAAAATTTTTCCGAATCCTGCGCATCAGCAGTTTTATGCTACAACCCAGGGCAAGGTAATGTATGCTACTTTAATTACAACTAATGGAGAAAAACGACATGAGTTTAGTGCTTATGAAATCCCTAGTTACCCCAATCAAAATGGCTTTGGATGCGCCTTGGCAGGATGTGCAGGAGCATTCATCGCATCGAATTATATTTGTACCATTCAACGTGGCAATTTTGAGAACGGCTTATATTATCTTGTCATGATTGATGAGTATGGGCAAGTATATCATACCATCATCGTATTTAATTAATGAATCAGGAAGACATTGCCGCCGCAGTAGCGTATATAAAAAATCGCACCAGTTTCGTCCCTCAAAAAGGTATTATACTTGGCACAGGCTTGGGTGCGTTGGTAGAAGAGGTAACAATTGAATGTACCTTCGATTATCATGAGATTCCCAATTTTGCTGTTTCTACGGTGGAGTCGCATCAGGGCAAATTAATTTTAGGTTACTTAAAAGAGGTTCCTGTAATTATCATGCAAGGTCGTTTTCATTTTTATGAAGGCTATACCATGAAGCAAGTGGTTTTTCCTATTTATGTAATGAAGCAGTTGGGAATTCAGGAGCTCTTAATTTCTAATATTTCTGGAAGTTTAAATCCAGATATTAAGGCTGGCGATTTGGTATTCATCAATGATCATATCAACCTGCATGCGGAGAATCCATTGAGAGGAAAAAACAACGAAGCCCTGGGCCCTCGTTTCCCAGATATGTTTGAACCCTATACCAAAAGCCTAATACAAAAGGCGGAGGAGATTGCGATCGAGCATCAAATTAAATTTCATCATGGCGTATATGTTGGATTGCAAGGTCCCAATTTAGAAACCCCAGCCGAATATCGTTATCTGCGAATTATTGGGGGCGATTGTGTGGGGATGAGTACCATTCCTGAAGTGATTGCTGCCAATCATTTGGGACTCCCTGTATTTGCCGTCGCTGTAATTACCGATGAAGCATTTCCAGCGGTTCCGCATCGTATTACCCTACCAGAAATCATTGGGATTGCAAAAAATACCGAGCCTAAAATGGCGACGATATTGAGAGGGCTAATAAAACAGTAGAAAGATTTTTGTTGTCTGTTCTATTTCGGACGATACCCCGATTCTTTATAGATTTTCATTAAATCTTTTTCGTTCATCAACTCGGATAAGGTAACATTCGAATGGGCTTCCATATACTTCTTTACTATTTGCCATCCAAGCCACTCTCCTACTCTTGGAGGTGAATCGCGGCTTACATCCGGGGCATTGGTAAAAGGGCCATCGGTGAAATATTTCTCGTTCTCAAAAGCGTTTTTACTGAATAACACTTTTCTGTTTACCAAGTCGATCCACATTTCTTTCTCTACCGATTTCATCCAGATAAGCTTCTCATTACTGTATTGAATCTTAATTGTATCGGGCATTTCGGGGCATAAGGCATCCATCATATAATACATCTTTCCTTGTTGTACAGCTTTCTCAATAAATACAGAACTTGGAACTACATCGAAATGCTGTTCAATAAAGGCACGTACTGCATTTCTCACCAAATATGCCCGATCAAGCTTATCAATAAAATATTGAGCAAACTCTAAACGCGAATCGGTATAGTACAAAAAGTCTTTTCCAAAATACATATCTAAGCCAATACCAACATAATCTTGTCCAGCAACATTTTGATAATCAAAAGTAGAAACGAAGGCAATGTATTTAGGAAGGCTATCATCTTTAAAATGATATTTAAAATGTCTCATTGCATCTGTAAGCCCATCTTGAATAAATTTTGTATCATTAAAAATAAATTGTGTGGTATCGTAAATTTCATGACTGCCAATAAATTCAAGCATTTGGGCGGTACACAATGGGTCTGACTGGGTAGGAACGAATCGACGCATTTGCTGAACATAGTCGTCGTAAAACACTGGATATTTCGCCTTCAGATTTTTAATATCCTCTGCTGTCTTGCAGCGATACATATCCTGATCGAATCGAAGTAATGGGGCCTGAACCTCAACATCCTTCACATTTACATCCAACTTATCGCCGCCGCATCCTTTATTGCAACTCACCATAAAAGTGAAGAAACTAATAATTAGAAGAATTTGTACTTTTTTTATGATATTTGCTTTCATATTAAAATTCAAAATTAGTTATAAAAATGAAAAGATTGATCCTTTTATCAACGATAGTATCGTTAGTTTATTTTACCAACGCTCAGACCTCAACTACAACTGCCGATGCAAGCGCTGAAAACAAAGTGCGGCTGGGGTTACATTTCACCCCTACGGTAGGTTTCGCTAAAAGTGATAAAGCAGCCATCACCAATGCTGGCATGCGTTTGGGATATAACTGGGGCTTGGTTGTTGATACAAAATTGGCCGACAACTATTATTTCTCAACAGGAATTAACTTAGTGAATTCTCCAATCAAAATTAATTTTGTGGATACTTTAAGAGATACTTCATCAACCTCCACCTTCTCTACCGATAATGTGGAATTGAAATATAAACTACAATATTTAGGTATACCCTTAACTTTGAAAATGAAGACTAAGGAAGTGAATTATATGAAATATTATGGTCAGATTGGCTTTGAACCTCAATTTAATATTGGTAAAAAGATCAATGCTGATAAAGGACGCTATGCGGGTAAAGATTATTTAGCTCCATCAGAAATGATATATGCTAATTTTAATGATGATATCAGTTTCATTAGAATGGCATTTGTTGTAGGTGGTGGTGTAGAATATTCGTTGGGGGGCAAAACAGCTTTGGTAGGTGGATTAACCTATAACGGTGGCTTCTCAGACATCAATAAAGACAAAGGTTCTAAGATTACCAACAATTATGTAACTCTTAATTTAGGAATTTTATTCTAAGCTGAATAGCTAAAATATAAAAGCATCTTTCTTAAAAGGAAGGTGCTTTTTTTATGCAATCACTTCTGATAATATTTGAGCAGAAACGGTGAGGTCGTCATTCAAATCCATAATTTGAATTTCATCGAGGGTATTTATACGTTGCTCATTGAAGGTAGTTTTTACCTTGATATAGTTGCGGGTAAATCCATGCATTACGCCATGATCGTGATCGGCTTCCCACAATACCTGATGAGTGGAATTTAGATGTTGTTCATAAAATTCGCGTTTCTTCTTATCGCTTAAAATACGAAGCATGGCATTGCGTTCGAAACGATCGCGATCGAGCACCCGTCCAGGCATGGCTGCAGCCAAAGTATTGGGGCGTTCACTATAGGTAAATACATGCAAATAAGAAATATCGAGTCCGCTGATAAACTGATAAGACTCCATGAAGTCGTCGTACATTTCACCTGGAGAACCTACAATAACATCCACGCCAATACAACAATGCGGCATCACCGATTTTATTTTAGCCACCCTGCTTGTATAAATATCACGCAAATAACGGCGACGCATAAGTTTTAAAACTTTATCGCTGCCACTTTGTAATGGGATATGAAAATGGGGCACAAAGAGTTTTGATTGCGCCACAAAATCGATAATTTCATCGGTAAGTAAATTGGGTTCTATAGATGATATTCTGAATCGAGAAATACCATCGATTTCATCTAAAACACGAATCAAATCGAGAAATGATTCCCCCGTATCGTTACCAAAATCGCCAGTATTTACCCCTGTTATTACAATTTCATTCACCCCTTGAGAGGCAATGGTTTTGGCTTGTTCTATAATTTGCGAGATACTGGCGCTTCTGCTTTTTCCGCGAGCCAAAGGGATGGTGCAATACGAACAACTATAATCGCAACCATCCTGAATTTTCAAAAAAGTACGGGTACGATCGCCAAAAGAATGTGCTGGCATGAAATCGTTTACATCATTGATATCGCAGCTATATACTGCGCCTTTTTCACGTTTGATAAGGTTATTGAGATGGTGTTCCAAATTAAATTTTTCGGCAGCACCCAATACCACATCCACACCCGGGATATCGGCAATTTCCTGAGGTTTGAGTTGTGCATAGCAGCCCACCACCGCGATATAGGCATTGGGGTTATAACTCAATGCCTCTTTCACCACGCGTTTGCATTTTTTATCCGCATGTTCGGTTACCGAGCAGGTATTGATAACATATACATCTGCCCCTGAATCAAACTCCGCTTTCACGAATCCAGCATCATTCATTTTTCGTTGAATAGATGAGGTTTCCGAAAAGTTGAGTTTACATCCTAAAGTATAAAATGCGACACTTTTTTGCATGGAAGCGCGAAGATAAGAAAAATGGAGCTGAGGTGGTGAATCGTGAATGGTGAATAGTAAAAGGTAAAAAGTAAATAGTAAATAGTAAATACAGGGAACTTCAGTGATTTATTAAACTTCTTTTTTGTTCAACCCCTTTGAGATAGGGTTTTGATTGAAATCATTTACCATAGGTTTAACTATGGCTGTAATTGTTCAACTGCTTCGCAGTTGGGAAGATATTCAATACATCAGGTTGAAGAACAGGAAGAACCATGAACTGGATTGATTCGGATTAAATTTTGGCATAAATTCTTTAAATTCGCGGCATGCGTGTATATTTTGATAATGCGGCAACGAGCCCTTTAGCACCAGAGGTTATTGAGGTGATGACGGCCATGATGAAAAACCAATTTGGGAATCCTTCTTCTATTCATAAACATGGTAGAGAAGTGAAGACTGAAATTGAAAAAGCGCGTAAAACCATTGCACATTTTTTAAATTGCAGCCCAGGCGAAATTTTCTTTACCAGCGGTGGCACCGAAGCCGATAATATGGCTTTGCGTTGCAGTGTTGAAAATTTAAATGTGAAGCATGCAATCACCTCTCCAATTGAGCACCATGCTGTATTGCATACACTGCAGGAATTAGCACAGAAAGGCAAAATTACCTTGTCGCTTGTAAATGTATTGCCATCAGGACATATCGATTTAGATGATTTAGAATCACTATTGAAAGCACATCCGGGTAGCTTGGTATCTTTGATGCATGCCAATAATGAAATTGGAAATATATTGGATATCGATCGTGTATCTGAATTGTGCCAACAGTACCAAGGTATTTTTCATAGCGATACCGTTCAAACTATTGGGCATTACCGAATTGATTTAAAGAAAACCAAAGTGCATTTTATCGCCTGTGCTGGACATAAGTTCAATGGTCCTAAGGGGGTAGGGTTCATCTATATTAACAGTGATTTGAAAATTCATCCATTTATTACTGGAGGTGCACAAGAGCGCAATATGCGTGGGGGTACCGAAAATGTTTACGGTATTGTAGGATTGGCAAAAGCGATAGCACTTGCCGATCAAGAGATGGAAGAACAACAAGAATATATCAGCGGTTTGAAACAATACATGCTCACCCAATTGAAATCTAATTTCCCTGAAATTCGATTTAATGGCGATGCCGAAGGACGCAGCTCATACTTAGTACTTAATGTATGCTTCCCGCCTTCCCCAGTGAGTGAGATGATGTTATTCAAACTAGATATCGAAGGCATCAGTGCCAGTGGTGGTAGTGCTTGCAGCAGTGGCAGCGATATTGGTAGTCATGTTTTAGGTGCGTTGAATGTGCCCGAATCATGCAGTAATGTTCGTTTTAGTTTTGGCAAGCACAATACCAAAGAAGAGATTGATTTCGTGATAGATAAGTTGAAAGCGATGTTAGCTCCTGCCAACTAATTTACATACCGTATTTATCAACCAGGTAGATGATAGAAGCAATTCCAGCAGCACCCAATTCCAATTCTCTTTTATTTACGCCTTCAAATACATCGGTAGCTGCATGATGAAAGTCGAAGTAGCGTTGTGAGTCGGGTGTTAGGCTCATCATCACACAACCTAAGTCTCTTAGCGGGCCAATATCAGAGCCTCCTCCACCATCTTTAAATTCTTGCATATGATAGGGTTGAAACAAATTCGCATATCCTAAAAATTTAGTCAAGGTATCGCCGGTGGCATCCATTGCAAACCCACGAGGAGTAAATCCGCCTTCATCACTTTCTAAGGCAAACAAATGCTTCTCATTATTCGCTTTCGCTACGGCCGCATATTTTACACCTCCTCTCAAACCATTTTCTTCATTCATAAAAAACACCACACGAATGGTATGTTTTGGTTTTATTCCCAATTGTTTCATCAGTCGCAATGCCTCCAGCGATTGCACAACTCCTGCCCCATCATCGTGAGCACCTTCAGCCATATCCCAGGCGTCGAGATGTCCGCCAATAACAATGATTTGTTCGGGGTGTTCGTTTCCTCTTATTTCACAAATTACATTATGTGATAAGGTATCGGGAAACCATTGGCATGACATTGCAAGTGAAAAATTTAATGTTGGGTTTCGTTTCAAGTCTTTGCTTAACATCTCCGCATCTTGGGTACTGATGGCACAAGCTGGAATTTTTGTAACCGAATCGGTATATCGCATCATGGCGCCTGTATGCGGAAAAGGATTGATACCCACACTCATGGTGCGTACAATAACACCCACGGCACCCATATAGGAAGCCTCGTTGGCGCCTCGTCCGCGTTGATTTACAGCACCACCATAGGCTTCGAAAGTATTGATTTTAGTATCATCCATGGCGCGGTTAAAAAAAACAATCTTGCCTTTCACTTTATCCTTACCTAAAGCTCGGAGTTCGTCGAAAGAATGCACCTCAACAATGTTCCCTTTAATATTTCCACCGATGCTGCCTCCCAGAGCGCATACACTTACATTTATACTTGTTTTATTATTGAGCGTATAAGAAGCCTTCTCAGGATTTCCACGCACCCAATGAGGTACCATTACTTCTTGTTTGTATACGGTATCGAAACCATACGTTTTCATTTTGGCAAAGCTCCATTCAACAGCACCCGCTGCGATGGGCGAGCCCGTGAGTCGTTTGCCATATCCTTTGCATAGCTCTCTTAAGTTTTCATGACATTGGCCATGACTCAATTCTTCATTAAATATATTTTGAATGGTGACAGAATCGGATTGAGCAGTGGCTACTAAGCCAATAAATAAAAATGACAGAACCAGAAGGAATAATTTCATAGCTGCGAATATATTTTTTTGCACAGAGACTTAAGAATTTAAATTAAGGAATTATTAATAAACTAAAGTATAGAATGGCTTCAAATAGGCGCCCTTATTGCAATCGAACAGCGCCTTAAAAAACCTTCTGTCATTAACTAGAATTAATGTAAATAGAATGTGGAATAAAAGTGATATAAAATGCATGAAAATCAATAGTGTGTTGACGTATCATTGCATAAATATAAAAACATAAAAGCAGTAATGAAACCAAACAAAATCCTTAAACCTAATGAATATATGCCTTTTGGCTATTTTAATAACAAAACAATAAAAACTAATTCGTCATGCCTATTTATTTAATCCGACATACAACTCCTGAGATTGATCATGGAATGTGCTATGGACAATCGGATATTGATGTTGCCCATACTTTCCCTACTGAATTGGCAGGACTTGCTTCTCAAATTGAATCACTAAACATTTCAAAGATTTATTCTAGCCCATTAAAACGCAGTCAGAAATTAGCTGCAGCACTTTCAGTACAATTTAATATACCACTTCAAGTTGATGATCGATTGAAGGAATTGAATTTTGGCGATTGGGAGATGCATCGCTGGGATTCTTTATTACCTACTGAATTGAATATGTGGATGACTGATTTTGTGAATTTATGTACACCTCATGGTGAATCATATCTGCAGATGCACAAGCGGGTGAGTGACTTTTTAAATCATACTGATTTGCGTAACGCCTTAATCATTTCACATTCGGGGGTGATGCGCAGTATCTTATGTTCGCTTACCAATACTGTCTTAAACGATGCCTTCAGTAAATTCACCTTCGACTTCAATGAATTATTGGAGGTAGACATTATCAAACGTTCTTATAAGAAGATGGGCGTTGGTATTGGAATCAATAAATTCAGAATTTAATTGTGTTTTTTTGGGGGATGATGGTTTTATAAAACCAATTTCGCTATGTGGTATGTTATGGTTTAATTTCGATTTCGCCATGGGATATGTTATGGTTTAATTTCTATTTCGCCATGGGTATGAACCCTGATTATTTAAACAGTAAAATGCGTATTAGTTTCTCCGGGTTCAACGGCGTGAAAAGTAAATAGTAAAACGTATTAAATACAACAAGAAATTTTATTCATTTAGTAAAAAGAAGATTAAAATTTCTACCCTCGTTTTACGATTTGCCTATTACATTTTACGTATTACGCCCCTCACCCAATCGCCTCAATAATATCCTGCTTCGTAATAATATGCAATTCGCCAATGGCATCTTTTACCATCACGGCAGCATTGTCTTTGGTGATAAGCTTAGAAACTTCTTCGAGGCTGGCATTGGCATCAACGAATGGGAAAGGCTTTTGCATTAAGGTTCTTACAGTCTCTAATTTTAGATCTTGATTTTCGAGCAACTGCGTGAAAATATGAGAATCGTTTAGTGAGCCAATAATTTTATTGGAAGCATCCACAACAGGGATTTGTGAGATTTTAAATTTCTTTAATTTTTGAACAGCTTGTGCAATGGTTTCAGTTTCGGCAACCATTACTAACGGCAATCCTTTGTGAGGGGCGATGATATCCATAGCATTTGGTTGTTTGATATCGAGGAAACCGCGTTCGCGCATCCAATCGTCGTTAAACATTTTGCCTACATAACGCAATCCATGATCATGGAAAATAACCACCACCACATCATCCTTAGCAAGCTCATTTTTTAATTGAAGTAAACCTCCAATAGCCGCTCCAGCACTGTTTCCTACGAATATTCCTTCTTCGCGTGCAATCTTACGGGTATAGATGGCAGCATCTTTATCGGTTACTTTTTCGAAGCGGTCGATAACAGAGAAGTCAACATTCTTAGGAAGAAAATCTTCTCCAATTCCTTCGGTTATGTATGGATAGATTTCATCCTTATCGAAAATACCTGTTTCCTTATATTTTTTAAATACCGAACCGTAGGTATCAATTCCCCATACTTTGATATTAGGATTCTTTTCTTTTAAATAACGTCCAGTACCCGTGATGGTACCACCTGTTCCAACGCCAACAATAAGGTGGGTTATTTTACCTTCTGTTTGTTCCCAAATTTCGGGACCGGTGCTTTCATAATGTGCGGCACCATTGCTTAAGTTATCATATTGATTGGGTTTCCAGCTATTGGGCACTTCCCTTTCGAGGCGGCTCGATACACTATAATAACTGCGTGGATCTTCAGGGTCAACATTCGTTGGGCATACAATGACTTCGGCACCCATGGCACGAAGGGCATCCATCTTTTCCTTGCTTTGTTTGTCGGTGGTAGTGAAAATACATTTATAGCCTTTGAGGATGGCCACGATGGCCAATCCCATTCCAGTATTTCCGCTGGTACCTTCGATAATGGTATAACCAGGTTTTAGAATTCCTGCTTTCTCGGCATCTTCAATCATCTTGAGTGCCATACGATCCTTGATGCTATTGCCTGGATTGAAAGTTTCCACCTTCGCCAAAACCAAGGCTGGAATATCTTTTACGATCTTATTTAATTTAACCATGGGCGTATTGCCAATGGTGCCTAATATATTTTCGAAATACATGGCGCGAAGGTAAGGAATTGGGGTTTAATGAGAAGATGGGTGGAGAAACACAAAGAATATTTATTTTTAATTGAAACTATTTATTACTTAACATTGCATATATGATTTTTGGATTTGTTAGTCGAAAAATGAATTCGACATTGATTACGAATTTATTTATAGCTAATTCTTCGAAATAAAATCTATAAAAGACATTTTAAAATTTCTAAGTCATGTTTAAATATTTATACTTATTACTAATCCCAATTTGTATCATGTTCTCTTGTTCATCAAAATCATCAAGCCTTCAAACAGTTCCATATGTTGATTTGCAGCAATATGCTGGCAAATGGTTTGAAATTGCTTCTTACCCTCAAAGTTTTCAAAAAGATTGTAATGCTACCACAGCGGAATACACACCTACAGATAAGGGTTTTGTTATTGTTGAAAACAGATGTAATAAAGGTAGCCTCAATGGAAAACAGTCCTATATTAAAGGTAAAGCATTTGTTGTCGCCAATTCGGGTAATGCTAAATTAAAAGTTCAGTTCTTCTGGCCATTCACTGGAAAATATTGGATAATTGATTTGGCAAGCGATTATAGTTATGCTGTGGTAAGTCATCCAAATAAAAAGTACTTATGGATTCTTTCCAGAACTAAGAGCATGAATGATTCCACCTACCAACAAATTGTATCTCGATTGGTGGAAAAGGGTTTCGACACTTCTAAAATTGCACGAACGATTCAAGAATAGAACGGATCGAAATTGAATTGATTTATTTTAAATCATCTCATTCCCTACATTTCAAAACAAAATTT